>CAZUTN010000032.1:9023-11821 GCA_964623365.1 uncultured Candidatus Bathyarchaeia archaeon | reverse complement strand
CGCGCTTCCCGCGCGCTTGCTGACGTGGCACCCGTACTCGGTGAGGATGGCTTTAGGTCCTTCGCCCCTCGTTATGCGTCTCAGCGAGACTTGGCATTAGGAGTCAGTCGATTGCGGACCCGAGCGGATCCTTTCCCTGTTAGCTTCACTCTTCTGGGGCAGGCGCGATGAAGCCGTTTGACATCATGTTCTTGGTCAAGTCGCGTGCTCTCTTGATTATCGCTGAGGCGCGATCATAGAGATCATTTCGGTTGATCTTGATGCCTGCTATTCCTTGCTCTTGGGCCTTCATTCCCACGGCAACGGCCTCGCGTGGGAACACCTGCCACTCGTCCATGTTTGCGGCGATGTTCTCTTCATGTATGCCCCGTTCTCTGGCGCATTTGGCGAGTTCGTCGGCAGCCGCGAGGCACATCTCGTCTGTGATTGTTCTGGCACGAACGTCGAGGGTTCCCCTGAAGATTCCCGGAAAGCCGAGGGAGTTGTTGACTTGGTTCGGGAAGTCGGATCGCCCGGTCGCGATCACTCTGGCCCCGGCCTCCTTCGCCTCCCATGGCCAAATCTCAGGTATGGGGTTCGCACAGGCGAAAACAACGGCGTCTGACGCCATCTGGGCAATCCATTCCTTCTTAATGACCCCCGGACCAGACTGGGACAGTGCGACGCACACATCAACCCCTTTGAGTGCCTCTGGGATGCCGCCCGACCTCTGCTCCTTGTTTGTGGTCTCACAGAGTCTCCACTTGTCTGGAAACTCGGCCTTCTTCATCTCTAACTCCTTTCTCTGACGATTCAGTATGCCCTTTGTGTCTACGACGAAAGTGTTCTCACGCTTCAGCCCGTAGGCAAACATGAGTCGGCTGCAGGCAACATTTGCGGCGCCTGCCCCGATCATGGCTAAGGTGATCTGGTCGATCTTTTTGCCCACGACCTCCAGAGCATTGATAAGGCCGGCCAGCGTCACCGTCGCGGTTCCCTGTTGATCATCGTGCCAGACAGGTATCTCCGCCTCCGCGCGTAGTCTGTCCAAAATGTAGAAACACTTGGGGTTGGCGATATCCTCAAGGTTTATTCCGCCAAACGACGGCTGAAGCCACTTGACGACCGTGATTATTTCGTCGGGGTCTTTCGTGTCCAAGCAGATCGGGACTGCGTCGACGCCCCCAAGGTACTTGAAGAGGAGTGCCTTCCCCTCCATCACCGGCAGGCCCGCCTTCGGGCCTATGTCTCCTAGACCGAGGACCCTAGTGCCATCGCTCACGACAGCGATCGTGTTCCACCTGCTCGTGTACTCGTAGACGAGCTTTTGGTCCTTCGCGATCGCACGGCACGGCTCAGCCACGCCCGGCGTATACCATATCGCAAAATCGTTGAAATCACGAACCGCGCACTTCGGGACGGTCTCCGTCTTACCCTTGTAGAACGGGTGAAGGCGCATCGCGTCTTTTGCAGGCTTCTTGGCTTTCTCAAGCAGCTGCTCCTTCGTAACTACAGTCATCGTGTTCTTGTTCTCCCCGAGCGCTCATTCCGCGGCAAGACGACCCCAAGGAGATGTCTTGGTCTTTGCGGATGGGCGATATCGCAGCGTGTATCTGGTAAATAGTTATGTGCCTTCTGTATATGCTATCAATTCTCTACGCGGGAACGAAGCCAGAGGAAGCGACGGCAGCGCGTTCAAGGTTTCGCCATGGCCGTCGCGGAGGTGTGGCCGAGACCCCGCTCCACCGCCAGTCGGTTCAGCTCAAGAAGCTCGGGTTTCTTCCCCGCGAGCAAGTGTTGCAGAGTCTCGTTGAGATACTTCTTGGCCGACTTTCCTGAGGACGTTCCCAAGTAGGCGCCGAACATCACCGAGTTCGCCAGGAACCGCGTATCCTTCGTATCTCCCAAGACCGTGGGGCTCAGTTCCTTTCCAAGCGAGTCCGCAATCTCGGTCGCGGGAACAGGGATCTTCTTGATGTCGCTCCTTTGGGGTTCTCCTTCGATCAGTGAACTGTTGTAGAGCAAGAGGCCGCCTTTTCCCAATACCGGGACGAAGTCCATGGACGGTTGGTTCATGATGATCATGAGATCCGGTTCTTCTGGGATCGGCGTGTCTATCTCATCTTCAGAGATGACAACATAGCACTTCGCCTTTCCGCCTCGCGTTTCAGGGCCATATGAGGGAGTGTAGGCCACATGCTTTCCGTCGAGCAGCGCGGAGTATGCAATGTAGTCTCCAAGGAGAAGCACGCCCTGCCCGCCGTGTCCTGACAGGAGAATCTGAGTCTTTGTCATTTTTCCTCGATCCCGAACTTGTCCTTGTACGTTCCCAGAGGATACTGTCTAATGAGGTGCTCGTTGACGAAACGCTTCGCTTCCATGACAGGTAGCTTCCAGTTCACCCAACAACTTGAGAGGCATTCAACGAACGAGAAGCCGCCCATCATCTGAACTTTGAACGCGTTCTCAATTGCCTGCTTCGCTTCGAGTATGTTCTTGATGCTATACGACTTGCCTCTGGCGGTCTTGAGCTCGGTGATCGCAAGGCTCACCCTCTTAACGTATGCGGCTCCGTCAATGGTCGATAGTAGCCTCGAAGCATCGATTGGTGCGCCCGTAAGTTCGACATCTCTGCCATAGGGAGTTGTTGTTGTGATTTGACCCTGCAGCGTCGTTGGGGCCATCTGTCCGCCTGTCATTCCGTATATTGCGTTGTTTACCAAGAAGATTGAGATCGGCTGACCGCGAATGGCAGCGTACATGACTTCCGATAGGCCTATTGCCAGCGCGTCGCCGTCGCCCTGAATCGTGTACACAAC
>CAZUTN010000032.1:7560-8923 GCA_964623365.1 uncultured Candidatus Bathyarchaeia archaeon | reverse complement strand
CGTTCTCAGTTTCTTGTTCGGTCGGGAGAAGCCCACCCACTTTGCCGAAGAACTCAACTCTCGCTCGCCCTTCCACGCCCAGGCGAACGTCCTCGACCATTTGTCCAGTGTTGAGTTCGACGACAAGAAAAACCTTGGCGTCCTCACTCAACCTTCGAATCTCGCCATATGGAAACGGCCATAATGTGATCGGCCTGAACAATCCTATCTTCGAACCCTTCTGCCTCAGCTTGTTTACTACACTCTTGCAGATTCGTGAGGTGATACCGAACGCTGCAACCACGATCTCGGCGTCGTCGGTCAAGTAGGACTCGTATCTGACCTCGTTCCGCTCGATGGACTTGTACTTCTCGTCTAGGTGCGTCACGTGCTTCGCGTGTACTTTCGGATCCAGATTGAACGAGCTAATGACATGACGTTCTCTTCCCTTCGCCCCGGTGACGGCCCAAGAGGAGACATCGTATTCGGTTGCCTCAATGCTCGGGAACACGATATCCTCTTTCAACTGGCCGCTGAAGGCGTCTCCTGCGACACAAACCGGGTTCCTATACTTGAACGCAAGATCGAACGCGATCTTGGGAAAGCTCGCCATCTCTTGAACAGAGTTCGGCGCCAACACAATCAGACGGTAGCTGCCATGGCCACCTCCTTTGGTCATTTGGAAATAGTCGCTCTGCTCAGGTGCGACGTTGCCCAACCCGGGACCTCCCCTTGTGATATTCACGACGAGAAGCGGCAACTCCATTCCGGCTGCATACGAGAGCCCCTCTTGTTTCAAGCTAAATCCGGGGCTGGAAGTAGCCGTCATAGCTCGGAGTCCGCCGGCGGCTGCGCCCAGTACCATGTTTATCGCCTCAACCTCGCTGGAGGACTGAAGGAACACTTTGAAGTCAGGGTACTCTTGGTTTCCAAACTCTTTGGCCAGAGTCTCTGGGATTTCGCTTGAAGGCGTAATGGGGTAGGCGAAGTACGCGTTGAGCTTTGCTTTGAGTGCACCGTACGCGAGCGCTTCGTTGCCTTTCATGTACACTCGTTCGGTCATCTATCAGGTCCTCACCAAGACCTCGTGTATGGCAAAGTCTGGGCAGACCCAATAACAGATTCCGCACGCGGTGCAAGGCCCCTTCGTGCCCGTGTACTGCCACACCGCGGGGTGGTAGCCCATCTTGTTCAACTTGTCTGACAGCACGAGGTTCCCTTGAGGGCACGCGACCACGCAGAGTTCACAGCCCTTGCAGCGCTCCTCAAGAATCCTGACTAGCGATTTCTGCTGCATAGTCTGTGCCAAATAATGTCCCAACCTTGGGGCGCCATGCGGTGTCTCGGCGACGCTTAAGTGCGTTTCGTCGGTAGTCTACATGCA
>CAZUTN010000032.1:0-7460 GCA_964623365.1 uncultured Candidatus Bathyarchaeia archaeon | reverse complement strand
CCGCGCTACACGATCATTGATGCTCTACCCTACGACCGTCCGCGCACAACCATGAAGGACTTTGAGATGTGCGGGAATTGCTTGGGCGAGTACAAGGATCCGAGCAATCGAAGGTTCCACGCACAAACGGTTGCGTGTGCAGAATGCGGACCGTCAGTGACTCTGATCGCCCGCGACGGCAAACGAGTCGATTCGCTTGACCCGATACGTGAATCTGGGAAGCTGCTGGAACGCGGCTACATACTAGCGATTAAGGGCAACGGCGGATTCCACTTGGCATCATCCACGCTGCTCACCGAGCCAATAGCGAGGCTGCGCAAGACAAAGTTCAGGCTTCAGAAACCCCTTGCCGTGATGGCAAGGGACCTTGAGGCTACAAGATCGTTTGCTGAGGTTGCTCCGGCGGAAGCGGAGCTCATGACCTCGTATATCAGACCGATCGTTCTGCTTCGGAAACGCTCAGACTTCGACCTCTCGGAGCAGATCACTCCCGGTCTCTACAATATCGGCGTTATGCTTCCTTACACGGGACTTCACAGCATGCTCTTCGATAGGACGAGCGAGCGAGCTTTCGTGATGACGAGCGCAAATCCTCCGGACGAGCCGATCATAAAGGATAACGAAGAAGCGTTTGCGAGATTGAAAGACGTCGTTGACTATTTCCTGGTACATAATCGGAGGATCTCACAAAGATGCGACGATTCTGTCATCAGATCGCTTGATGGAACTACGGCGCTCCTGAGAAGATCCAGAGGCTACGCACCCGCACCGATCTCAGTCGCGCTTCCTGGAAATGCTTGTGCGCTTGGCGTTGGCGGCGAGCTGAATGTGACCTCTTGTCTCGTGTTCCAAGGGCGAGCGTACATGACACAGCACATTGGCGACGTGCAGACGCTTCAGACCTTCCAATTTCAGAAAGAAGCGACGCGTCACCTCCTGATGCTTACTGGCGGTATGCCTGAGGTCGTTGGGCGAGATCTGCATCCGCTCTTCACCACGACGAAGTTTGCTGACGAACTCGCGCAAGAATCCGGCATGCGAGCGGTCCCTGTTCAGCATCACTACGCGCATGTTGCAGGCCTCATGGCTGAGCACAATGTGAATGAGATCGTGGGAATATGCTGCGATGGCTACGGATATGGCGATGATGGATCAGCTTGGGGCGGCGAGATCATCTTTGCGGATCAGACCGGGCACAAGCGCGTTGGACACCTGGAACAGCAGCCGATGATCGGGGGCGATCTTGCGACCAAGTATCCGCTCAGGATCGTTGCTGGCGTCCTGAGAGACCATGAGGGAATCACCGATTGGCTGCTTCAGCGACAAGACCGGTTCCCGCGCGGAAGAGAAGAGGTCAACATGATCCTTCGGCAACTTCGCTCCAGCAGACTGTCGTGGACGACTAGCTGTGGGCGTGTCTTGGACGCCATCTCAGCTATCCTAGGACTGTGTTACGAGCGCACCTACGAAGGCGAACCAGCCATGAAGCTTGAGTCTGCAGCGTTCGGTGGGAAGGACTCGCTGAATCTCAAGCCAGTCCTGGATGGGGGTGTGATTGAGATGACTTGCATGGTTCGGGAGATCTTCGCGAACGTTGGACGCGTCGCCGTTCGAGATCTTGCATACTCGGCACAATCCTATGTAGCACGATCACTCGCTGAGAGCGCAATCGCAATCGCAGCGGAGTTAGGAGTCAAGTCAATAGGCTTCACGGGCGGCGTCGCCTGCAACGAGCAGATCACACGCGCTCTGAAGGCGACGGTCGAGGAGGAGAGCTTCCGTTTCTTGACGCACGAAGCAGTGCCGCCCGGAGACGGAGGCCTATCCTTCGGACAGGCCATTGTGGCCGCTCAGGTTTCGTAGTCACACGCGTCTGTTGCTGGTTTGCTCGTTGCGAAACCAAGCAAAGAGGGGTCGGATTGGAACAGAGCGAACCCGCTTTGGAGGCCCCTACGCGCCATCCCCAGTTGATGATTGTTGCGGTCTCGCTGCTACAGTGGGGTTTGAACTTGAGACACTTCTTGTTGATTTCTCTCAGAAAGGCGACCCAAAGAACTGCGAGAGGTGATAGGTCGATAAGTCTAATAGTTTCCCTTCGCATCCCGTGCGAAGGTCTCCATGTGCCTCGCCTTTCCGGGCCGAGTCCTCAGCATAGATGGCGACTTCGCCAAGGTCGACTTTGGCGAGGGCACGGCTAGAGAAGGGATTAACGTCTCCCTCGTCGAGGTTAAGCCCGGCCAGTACGTACTAGTCCACGCAGGGTACGCGATACAGGTAATGGATGAGGAAGAAGCGCAGAAGACCCTCTCCTACTGGAGGGAGATCCTCGCCTACGAAGAAGAATCGGAGAAGTCCTCCGGTGTGTGACTGACTTGTCGATCTTGGACGGATACAGGGATGCTGACTTGGCGAAGAGGCTGAAGACCAAGATCAATCGGCTCAGCGAGGAGATCGGCCGAAATGTTCTGATCATGCATGTGTGCGGATCTCATGAGTGGACGATCACACATCACGGCGTCAGAAGCCTGCTGCCTGAGACCGTGGAGGTTCGCGCGGGCCCAGGGTGTCCGGTCTGCGTCACACCCGCTGCCGACATTGACGCCGCCGTCGATCTCGCGCTTGATGGCAAGACCTTGCTGACCTACGGAGATATGTCGCGAGCGAGAGGTTCGAAGCAATCACTAGCCGAAGCCAAGACGCTCGGGGGAGACGTGCAGGTAGTCTACAGCATCCACGACGCGGTCAACATCGCGAGATCCCGACCAGAGAAAGAGTTCGTCTTCTTTGCCGTCGGCTTCGAGACAACAGCGCCCGCCACCGCCTACGAAATACTCCAGGAGCCGCCCTCGAACCTTCGTTTCCTGACTTCTTACAGATACGTGCCAGCGGCAGTCGAGGCAGTCTCAAGATCACCGGACCTCCGAGTTGATGCTTTCATCAACGCAGGACATGCCTCCACGATAACAGGAATGAAAGCCTACAAACCTTGTTTTGACGAATGTCGCAAACCCATGGTCTTCTCAGGATTCGAGCCACTTGACGTGCTGATATCCATCGCCATGATTCTGACTCAAATCCGCGACAATACGCCCAAGATGCAGAACGAGTATACTCGGTCTGTAACGTGGGAGGGAAACCTGAAGGCGCAGGAAACCGTGAGAAAGGTGTTCGACTTTCGCGACGGGTACTGGCGTGGAGTCGCGGTGATACCGAATAGCGCACTCGCCCTGAAGCCTGAGTTCTCTCAACTAGACGCGCGGGAACACTACGAGATTGCTCAGAAACGCGAAGGCGCACAGTTTGTGAGGAATGCTAGGTGCGCCGACGTCATCATCGGCAAGATTGACCCTCCCGAGTGTCCGCTCTACATGAAGGAATGCACACCTCCGAGTCCGCTTGGGCCGACGATGGTCTCATCAGAGGGAACCTGCAAGATCTGGGCGGACCACAGAATCATAGCAACGATGAGCTGTCGGACCTAGCTGGGCAAGATCCGTTCAGCATGTCTTCAAATGGAAACGGGTCTGTCGGTGGAGCAAACTGATGATATGGCGGAAGTCGGGGCGTAGCCCTGACTTCGAGGTCCCTACCGATTCTATTTGCTTTCTACACGGAATATATATACTCCTAACTCCCGCACCAGTCTCCCACGAAGTAATCACGTGAGTAGAGCCACAAGGGACGGTATGTAGCACGACATCTGATCGGGGTGGTCTGATGGAAATTCGGAAAGTGCAGAAAGTCGGGCACTCGACGCTTACAGTCTCGTTGCCGCGAGACTGGGTCGAACAAGTAGGATTGAAGCAGGGAAACGTTGTGACCCTGAGGCGCACAGATGACGGCTGTCTCAGGTTAGTTCCAGGTTTGGCTGGCGAGAACACGGAGTCCACAACGTCAAGGATCAACGCCGATCTCTGCAAGGAACATGAGATGCTGTCAAGGATCATCACGGGGAACTACATTGAGGGACGGGATTCCGTGATCATCACGTCAAGCAAGGATCTCACCTCCGAACATCTGTGGGAAGTCAGAAGTACCGTCCAGAGACTCATGGGCCTCAGCATCGTTGAACAGACCCCTCGGCAAGTCGTGATTCAAAGCTTCGTGGATCCTTCCAAGTTCCCAGTCAGCGGCCTCATCCAGAGACTGCACAGAGTTGGGCTTTCCATGCAAGAAGCAGCCGTGAAGGGGCTTCTTGAGAAGAGGCAGGAAATCGCCGGAGAGGTGCTCCAGATGGAGAACGAGGCCGACAGAATCTACTGGTTGATAGTGCGTCAACTGATACTTGCAACCACGAAACTGACGGCGGCACGTGACATTGGAGTCTTCAATCCGCAGCACGCGTTGGGGAACCGCATCGTTGCAAAGTACTTGGAATGCATCGCCGACTGCGCAGAGAACATGGCCAAAGAAGTCATCGGAATCAAGGATGAAGACTACGCGAGTTACCGATCTGTGCTGGATGAGATCGCTGAGATGAACAATGCAGTCCGACTGATTTCAGAGAATACAATGAAAGCGTTCGTGAAGCTTGACGCGGGTCTGGCGAACAGGTCAATCGAAGATGGCGTTCGCGCTCAAAGCAGAGACAGAAAGATCTCAGAGAAGATCGTGGATGATATCTCAGACCGAAATGTTGCGCTTGCGCTTAGGTCGATCACCTGGAACCTGACGGAGATCGCAAGATACTGCCAGATGATCGCAGAAGTCACAATCAACAGATACTTGGAAGAGCCGAGCGAGCTGTGCGACTTCAAGAAGGCGGAGTGAAAGGCGGAATCGGCCTGGACCACCCAGACGCTCGCTAGATGGCTGTCATGTTCTGTATCTGTTCGCGTGAGAAGACCCCGCGGTCTGTGATTACTGCCGTGACGAGTTCGAGCGGAGTCACATCGAAGGCCGGATTGAAGACTCTGACACCTTTCGGTGCAATTCGCTTGCCTTGAATCTCCGTAACCTCGCTTGGATCACGCTCCTCGATCGAGACGGGTGCAGAGTCCCCAGCCAAGTCGAACGTTGTCGTGGGGGCGGCGGAGTAGAATGGGATACTGTGCTGCTTAGCAGCGATGGCGATCATGAAGGTGCCCACCTTGTTGATGACCGCCGTCTTGGTGATCCGGTCAGCACCAACTATCACCTTATCCACCATGCCCCTCGACATTGCTATCCCAACGGCACTGTCGACTATCAAGGTCGCCGGGATCTTGTCCGACAGAGCCTCGTAGGCGGTTATTCTTGCGCCCTGCAGTCTAGGCCTGCTTTCGGTCGCGATGACCTTGACCTTCTTCCCTTGGCCGATCGCAGCCCGAATTACCCCGAAAGCAGTCCCGTAACTTACGGTCGCCATCGTACCAGTATTACAATGCGTAAGGACCGTATCTCCGTCATCAATCAGCGCTGCACCGAAGCCACCAATTCTGTGGTTCGCTTCGATGTCCTCATCAGCCAGAAGCTGAGCTTCAGCGACCAAAGCTTCTCGAATATCGCGTCCCTGATCAGCAACTTCTCCGGCCTTCTTGAGCATTCGCTCAACCGCCCAGAATAGATTTCGAGCTGTAGGCCGCGTTCTGCAGATGACCTCCCCCGCTTTCTCAAGATCAAGCAAGAGCAGCTTGTTGTCTCTGCGCTTGCTCCGTTTTGCTGCAAGCGCCAGCCCCATGGCTGCGGTGACTCCGATCGCGGGTGCTCCCCTCACCGTCATGTCGCGTATGGCTTGAGCGACTTGCCTTTGATCCCTGCACAAAACAAACGTTAGTCTGTCAGGAAGCTTCTCCTGATCCACCAAGCGGATGCCGCCGCGAGTCCATTCGACGGTTCTAAGAGCAGCGATGTCAACCAACTGCGACGCCGTCGTAGAGGATGACGCGAACACATTAAAAGTGCAGCGCAAGTGTAGATGACGTCCGATTGGTTGAACGGGACTGAGCAAACGGTGACTGAGCCAGAGGCCGAGAAAACGTTCCAGGTCTACGAGGCTTTCCTTCGGGAGAGTCAAGTCTTCCTTCCGAGAGCCTCAGAGCTAATGGAATTTAGAGAACGTGGCTTCGGAGAACTGAGCGGAAAGAAACTAGTCCTCACACCCCACGAAGCCTTCTATCTCCTCGAGAAGGGTAGAATCACAATAGAAGGAAAGAACGAGGAGAAGGTCACGTTTGAGAAAATGGTGAAGTCGCTTTCAGCAAGAGAGCCCGAACTTTGGGTGAAGTATCTTGTCTACCGTGACCTTCGCGACAGAGGATACATTGTCAGGGAATGCCCCGTCTTGGACTTCGAGATTCACGGAAAAGGAGCGATGAGAAGATACGTCTACATCGTGTATGAGGGCGGAGAAGCTGACCTGAAGACTCTTCGCAAACTGCTGAAACGAGCCAGCAGAGAGAAGAAAGAGCTCATACTGGCCGTGGTCGACAGAAGAACGGATATCGTCTACTACTCACTCGACTTCCTCAAAGTGTGACGAACAGCTTGGAGGCCGCAGCATAGAACCCGCTAGAGCTGGGTAATAGCGTAATCAGGCTTCTGATTCGTCATTGCGAAGGACCAACCAGCGAGACTTCGCCTCGACTACTTGATGCAGCACAATCACGTGCGAGTCAAAGAGGCTGTCTTGCCCCACAAGCAGGACAAACCGAGGTCTCCTTGGCCAGGCCTGCTCCACATTGGATACAGTACTTCTCAGGGCGCGGCGGAGGCGGAGGAAGGTATGGACGAGGGGTTTCCTCAACCACCCTTGGAGGGTGGTGGAGGATGCCACCTAGCAGTCCCCCGGCGGTTCCCCCAACCACTTGCATGACGACCGCAAACGCCAAGGCGACGAGAAGGACGCTCTCGGGTATTTCCGGAACTGGAGGCGGAGTGTACAGCCCCGAATAGACCAATGCCACGAAAATTGAAAGCTGAACTGGAAAACTGAGCACTCCGACGAGAAAGCCGGCGGTTGCCGCTCTGCCGCGCCGAGCATGTAGCACCCACGCGGCGACCAGACCGCCCACGAAAGCCCCTGCCGCGCTACCAGCGGGTAGTTCAGCAACGTCAAGGATGACCCCGATGACTCCGGCGACGACCAACCCGACAAGGACAGATGCGCCCATGCTTGCTCTTCTTGCTGACAAGCTTCACACGACCGAGAGTCTACGGGACTTGGCGGTCCCCCTAATAAGCCGTGATGCGATCAATTTGAAAGAAAAGACTTAGCACACTGTCGAATGAGATAGCGGGCTCTGGGAGTATGGGGAAGAGCGGGTTGCCAGAGAAGCCGTTTACGTTGCCGAGAGGCATCAGGGACATCGAGCCCGAGGAGATGGCGAAGAGAAACTGGGTGTACGAGAGAATAAGAGACGTCTTTCGAAGATACGCGTTTCAAGAGATGGAGCCCGCGACGCTCGAAGAGCTCAGAACTCTTGAAGCTAAGAGCGGCCCTGCCATCAAAGAGGAGATCTACTGGTTCAACGACAAGGCGG
>CAZUTN010000031.1:7409-12040 GCA_964623365.1 uncultured Candidatus Bathyarchaeia archaeon | reverse complement strand
TGTTCTGTTCCACTTCCTCTCTTGCTTCTGAATGAAGAACGCAGCGGCGACGGCAGCAATCTTCTTCTTGTGGTTTCCAAACATGATTTGCCACATATCCTTGTCAATTGTTATCCCGTCAATGTATGCTTCGTAGAAAATGAGCAACCTTCCCTGCTCTTCCATGGCTAGAACCGATTGGTATACTGCAGCTGCCCAACGTTGGTTCCGCAGGGCAAAGCGCTGCATTCGCCATGTATCTGCTAACGTTCTCATCACAAAGCTCCATACCTCTCCGAATTTGGCGATAATTCAGAGATTTCCATGGCGTCTTCATGCTAACATCACATTCTTGGAGGTTAATCCCGGCGTGGGAAGCTTTTGAAACTACCACTGCTTCAGCTGCATTGGAATTTGAACCTCTATGGGATGAGTGGTCTTGTGTGTGCACACCATGAGGCCACATTGGCGCTTTCGATTCTCGTCTCACTGGGATAACTGATACGCGCGGGCATCCGCGAATCGCTGGGGACCGGGGAATGGATTCAGACCATGCCCCAGGAATGCTCGCAGTTGCAGAAACAGCGGCCGAGGTCGTTCATGTCCAGTTTGCGGCTGCCGTTGCGGAACCTGAAGTTGAGCATTCTGGCGGGGTATTCGTTGTAGAATATTCCGAGCCAGAACGGCCAGATGAATGGCTGGGTGATGTTCCAGCAGCATCGGCCGTACGTCGCCATTTCCGCCATCAGTTCGGAATCGCCTGACTGCGCGTGAACGGTGAATATGGGCAGATCATTCTCATAGCGTTTCTTGATGCGCACGTCCTTCATGATGTACTCCCTATTCTCGAACGGGTCGAAGAAATCGAGTGTGTGCGAAATCATCCTCCCTCCCCAGTCCATCATACTTCCGTGCCTGTACTGTTGCCGAATCATCGGGATGCCGAAATGGGGGAGGAAGTACTGCATGTAGGCACCGCTATCCCACTGCGCCGTCGCCCAGTACCAGCAGGGCGTAATCGAGGATATTCGCACCTTCTGGAAGTATGCCCGTCCGTTCACATTGAATTCCTTACCATTGTGTCTCATCTTGCCCGAAGCGAGCAGCCCTCGGTACTTGAGTATCGAGTAGCCCATCTGTCTGCCGAAGTTCCGGCCAGTCAGCACGAGGTCTCTCATGTAATCGGTCCACGGCTCGATCTGCAAGTCGAGGCCAACTTCCGGGTTCTCCACGATGAGCCTAAGGTCCGCGTCGCGCCCATCGAATGAATAGCGCCCGCGAGCACTCTCCATAAAGATCGAGCCGAAATCATCTGCCCACTTCGTTTCAGTCGGGCCATTCTCGATGATGAACGGGTCGCGCATCTTCGCGCCGTCCCAATACCACGAGGCGACGACCGACTCGAATTTCGCCCTTCCATCGGTCACCTCAGGGATTACTTTTGGATTCCACCGGAAATCGTTTATTCTGACTTTCCTGCAGTTGCGAGTCCCCCAGAGAATCATCAGCTGCTGCGGATAGTCTGGCCGTTCGGGGTTCTCGAAGAAGAAGAGCCACCACCACCAGTGCCAGGTGCGGCCAGGGAGCGCGTGGTCGGGGTAAAGCTTCCAAATGTCGGCGAATGTTCGCATCATGACATTGTAAACCTTGAGACTCAAAGAGACTGTCGGCAAGACTCTTATGTGTTAGCGTGCGCGCCTTCCTCGAGTTTTTGATCACCATTGTAGTTGAGAGCCATCACTCCAAGAAACTCGAATCTTCTGGCAGTCTCCGTTATCGCATGTGGCGATCCTATGGTTTCTTTCTGGGAACCTGGGTTTTCGCACACTGATCTTCCAAATATGGTTCTTCCATTCCACTATTTCTCCGGAGAATTGCGTCTTGGATTTCCGAATCTGCGCAGAACAGTAGTTTGGGAAAACGGTTGTTAGGGGATTCCTCCCCTAACCAATTGGTGTGTGTGGGTAGGCTGGTGCGGGCGTCGGAATTTGGACTATCTTGTGTGTGATGTTTGACGCAAAAGACGCATTCTGGCGTTCGCCGGTTAGACCCCAGTCTGCGGATGAAAGCACATTCCGTGGCCGGGAGTAGTTCGGTTACTCTTCGAGTGTCGAGATGTCTCCGATCGGTAGCCCTAGTTCTTTCGCTCTGAGGAGCCTCCTCATGATCTTGCCGCTTCGCGTCTTCGGTAGAGAGTCGACTATGTCGATCTCCGCGGGCACCGCTATTGGACCTAGGACCTTCCTCACGTGTTTCTTCATCTCGTCAATGAGTGTTGGTGACTTCTGAACTTTCACACGGAGTATGACGAACGCCTTGATTATCTCGCCTTTGAGTGGGTCCGGCTTGCCGATCGCAGCTGCCTCAGCTACTGCGGGGAAGCTGACTAGGGCGCTTTCGACCTCGGCGGTGCCGATTCGGTATCCTGAGGTCTTGATGATGTCGTCTGATCGTCCCTTGACCCAGAAGTATCCGTCGTTGTCCTTGCTTGCGATGTCGCCTGCCATGTACCACCCCTTTATCGTGTTCCAGTACACCTCGTAACGTGCCGGGTCCTTGTGAATCGTCTTCATCATTGCAGGCCAAGGAGTCTTGATGGCTAGGTTTCCGCCCTTGAACGGCGGGAGCACGTTTCCGTCTTTGTCAACGATCTCAGCGATTATTCCTGGGAACGGCTTCGCGGCAGAGCCGGCCTTCAGGGGTAGGCAAGGTAGCGGCGTGATCAGGATCATTCCTGTCTCTGTCTGCCACCACGTGTCCATGATCGGGCACTTTCCGCGGCCGATGTTCTTGTGGTACCAGTGCCACGCCTCGGGGTTGATGGGTTCACCGACTGACCCGAGAAGCCTTAGGCTACTGAGATCGTACTTCTTCGGTATGTCTTCACCAAATCTCATCAGAGCACGTATCGCCGTCGGAGTGCTGTACAGTATCGTTACCTTCTTGTTCTGGACGATCGACCACCACCGCCCCGGGTCAGGCTGGTTGGGAGCCCCTTCGTAGAAGACTTGCGTGGCCCCGTTGATGAGAGGTCCGTAGACTATGTAGCTGTGCCCTGTTACCCAACCGGGGTCGGCCGTGCACCAGTATATGTCGTCCCCCTTCAGATCGAATATCCACTTGCTGGTGAGGTAGAGCCCGACCATGTAGCCGCCGTGAGCGTGAACCACTCCCTTAGGCCTTCCAGTTGTTCCCGAAGTGTAGAGGAAGTACAATGGGTCGTCGGAGGCCATCCGCTCGGTCTCGCATTTGTCAGAAGCCTTGGACATTAACTCGTCCCAGTAAAGCGCGTTGGCTGGCGAGCGCTCTATGGGTGTATTGACCCTTCTAACGTAGATGATGTTCTTGACGGTCGGTATATCCTTCACTTCGCTCACGATCTTCGCGAGCGCGAGAACCTTCCCGTGATAGTGGGAGCCGTCGGCGGTGACGAGGAGTTTCGCTTCTGAGTCCTTGATTCGTTCTTCGAGAGCTCCTGCGCTGAAGCCAGAGTATACGACGGTGTGGATTGCACCAATCTTGGCGCATGCCAGCATCGTCACGAACTGCTCGGGGATCCTTGGAAGGTATACGGCTACTCTGTCTCCCTTCTTGATGCCCAGACCCTTGAGAACATTCGCGAACTTGCAGACGAGTGTATTCAGCTCTCCGTAGGATACTGTGAGGGTTTCTCCTTTCTCACCTTCCCAAAGTATGGCGGCCTTGTTTTTCGTCGGTGTGGTCTGATGCCTGTCAAGTGCGTTCTGGATGATGTTGCATTGTGCGCCAACAAACCACTTGGCCCATGGATAGTTCCACTCTAGCACGTTGTCCCATTTCTTGTACCAGTTTAACTCGTTTGCAGCTCCTTCCCAGAATTTCTCAGGATTGGAAATCGACTCTTTGTATACCGAGGCGTGGTCCTTCACCCAAGCCTTCTCAAGGATTGACTTTGGAGGAGGAAACACTTCTTTGGTTCGAAGAAGAGTCTCGACGGTTTCAGGCCCGCTCTCCTTGCTCATGGGATCATCGTTGCGTGCAGAACCAAGCCCGCGTTATGAGATTTTCGGGCTGCCAAAGAGCGAACAAAATACTATGATATCGCCATGACTGTATTTACCCACTCCGAGTCCTCGAAATCACAACTCCTTGCGGAGAGATCAGTGCTGCAAGTGGTTCACGGACCACCTCCTAGGCCATTGGGCTAGGTAACGCTCTCCACAAGCGAATGGTGGAGATTCCTAGCACACCATTCGACCGGTTTCTTCCAAGAACGTGATACCACACGCGGAGGCTTTGATTTGGCTTTGGAAACGCTTTGAGGCTAGAATGCTGAAGAATCTGCGCGCGCAGGGGTTCCTCAACCTCTTCTCCACCAAGAAATCGTACAGTTCCTCCGCGAGCGGTATGAAGTCCAACCTCATCTCAGCGGCGATAGACGCCAAGCCAACACCCACATCTGCGCGTCTGGAAGCAACGGCAATCGCGACCTCCCTATGTGTCATCATTTCCGAATCGTATCCTCTGATCCGCTTTGTCATCGCATCAAACTGCATGCCTTTCCTTCTCGCGAGCTCCCTTAGGTTTCGGTCGAGCAACATTCTGGTTCCGGAGCCGATGTTTCGGTTCGCCAGTTTCACGTCTTTTCGGAGAAGATGATCCACTCCTCTGAT
>CAZUTN010000031.1:0-7309 GCA_964623365.1 uncultured Candidatus Bathyarchaeia archaeon | reverse complement strand
TGAATGACGCGATCGGAGAGTCGCCGAGCTTGGGGGAGATTGTGAGTGCTGAGCAGAATGGCTCTCGATCGAACTGATTCCTTGATCGCTCGTTCGATTATCATAGCGTTTGCCGGATCTAGGTTCGTGGTGGGTTCATCGAATAGCAGAACGTCTCTTTCGAGTGCCAGCGCTCGTGCGATGGCAACGCGTTGCTGTTCACCGCTCGAGAGTCTTCGTGCGTTTCGCTTCTCGAACCTCTCCAAGTTCACGATTTCAAGTGCAGACCTCACTTTGCCCGGAATGTCACGGTTGGGGATTCCGTTGACCCGCAGACCGAACGCCACGTTCTCGTGGACGCTGGTCCCAAACATCACGCTCCTTTGGAATATCATCGTAGAATGAGTTCGCAGTCGATTTGCGTCGACTTCGCGATCTCGAATGAAGAACCTACCACTATTCGCCGTATCTAGGCCAGCCAATAGCTTGAGGAGAGTTGTCTTGCCAGCCCCGTTTACCCCAACAATCGAGGTGATCTGCCCGAGGTTTGCCGCTATGCTCACTCTGTCTAGCGCACGTACACTGTCGTACTCCTTGGTGACGCCGTCGGCCTTTACGTAGGGTCCTATCATGTTGACCTCCTCGCCAAGTTGATAGCGATGCTCAAGGACATCGTTATCGCCAGAAGAATGAGAGCTAGCGCTATGCTTAGTGCAATGTCGCCTCGTGCTGTCTCGAGGGCTATTGCAGTCGTCAGAACCCGGGTTAGGTTTCGTATGTTTCCGCCGAGCATCATAGCGACGCCCAGCTCTGCAAATGCTCTGTTGAAGGCAGCTATGATCGCGAGAACGACTCCCCAGAAGGCCTCTCTCATCATTACTCCGTAGGTTTGGAGATCGGACGCACCGAGCGTCTTCGCGAGATTTCTCAGCTCTGGATCAACAGACTCCAACGCGCTCGTAGAGAAGCTTACGACAATGGGGGTGACGAGAATGGCCTGGCCAACCGTGATGGCGGACGGCGTGTAGAGGAGCTGGAAGTATCCGAGAGGACCACTCCTTGAAAGGACCAAGTACAAGAAGAGACCCAGAGTTACGGTTGGAATCCCTATCAGCGCATTGAACAAGCCCTTCGCGATTCGCTTTCCACGGAAAGTTCGGAGCGCTACACCAACAGAGATCGGGATGCTCCAAACGCACGCGAGTAGCGTTCCGGTTCCAGAAACGAGCAGCGATAATGCCGTGATACCTAGTACTTCGGGATCGCCGGCAAGTATGAGATTGATGGCGCGGATTACGCCTTCAATGATTGGGTCCAAGCAGCTACTTTCCTGTCCTCAATCCCTGTTGGGATGGACATGACTGGGATGGGTACGGGGCTCTGCATCGAGTAGAGCTCTCCCGCTTGATATCTGAACTCTTGTGGACACTCTGAACCTTCAAAGAAGGCCAGATCATGTATCCATCTGATTGTCTCGGGGTCGCTTTGGCTCTCGACAAGTTTGAGGTAGGGATTGAACAGAGCCAGGCCGTACTTGCTTACGCCGAAGCTTGCGAAGAGGTCTTGACCCTCGTTTGAGACGAGGTACCGGATGAGCTGCATTGAGCCTTCGAAGTTCGCCCCGGTCATGTTGAACTTCTTCGGATTGCCAGCAATGACACTGTAGACATTCAGCATGCTTTTGCCTGCCTCAACCAGCTTGACGAGATCGATATTGTCATTGTTGAGATTCAGAAGATACGTCCCAATGTCAGTGAGTGTGTATGCGCGCTTCTCGTTCGCAAGCTTGAGCGTAGCGGTCATTCCACTACCTGCTTCCAGGTACCATGGCTCTGTGCGGAGCTGCTTGGCGTCGAATTCGATAGCTTTCCAGAGACTCTTCTCTTTCGCATGGGTTCCGGAATCGTCGCCTCGCGAAACCCAGACCGCTTTGCCCTCGAGCCCAGCGGACCTAATCTGCTTGAACGCCTCTTGAGGCGATCTACCCAAGATTCCAGCCGGATCTTCTGAGGGACCAACGACCACGAAGAAATTGTAGGCCACGATCTTGCGGTTGACCCCATATCCCCCTGCCAAGAATTCGTATTCTCTCGCTGGATCGTGTACGAGGATCATGTCGGCGTCGCCTCGCATCGCTGTCTGTATTGCCAGTCCGGTTCCCTGAGAAATGAAAGACACGTTGAGGTTGGTATACTTCAACTCGAACCTGCCCTTCAGCTCGTCCAGAAAGCCTGTCTCATAGAGACTAGTGGTTGTCGACACGATTAGACGAGCTCTTGTGGGTGAACTCCCTGAATAGTACGCATATGCAGCCGCAGCCACCGCACCGACCGCCAGGATGATCAATGCTGAAGCCTGAAGCCTGCTCAGAGCCAATCGACTCATGTGTGGAGACAAAGGCGAAGCAAAGTATTCGGCCAAATATAACGCTTTTCGCCTCTCGGTACGATTGCGACGTTTCCAAGTCTCTCCCGCTACCAATGACGTTCGGCTGTCTTGCCACGGTTCTGGCTCGCGCCACTTCGAGTTGCAGCTCCTCTCTGAGCGTCCTGACGCTGATCATGCTGAAACAGGTCCTTTGGGGTTCACGCCAGTCACCATTAGGCTCCTGTGGGTCCTTCATCGTTAACAGACGACAGAGAAGAGAACGTCATGTGAACTAAGGCGGGGGCCTCGGAAGCCATTTATCCCCGCTTCGAACTGCTCGAGCTTGGAGGGACTCACCCTGTTTGACCGACGCGCTCAACTTCTGAAACCCAGAGAGTTGAAGTGCATCCAGCAGGAGGGAATTCAAAAGATCGTTCGTTACGCCTACAGGAACGTTCCGTTCTATCGAAAGCGCTTCGACGAGGCTGGCGTAAAGCCGGAATCCATCAAAACTCTCGAAGATGTGGCAAAGATCCCGTTCACTGCAAAGACGGATCTGAGAGACCACTACCCACTTGGCATCCTCGCGGTCCCACCGCGTCGGTTGTATTGCCTCCACGCTTCTTCCGGAACTACTGGAAAGCCAATCGTGGTTGCATACACTCGCGAAGACCTTGAACGTTGGACTAGACTGATGGGGAGAACCTTCGATGTCGCCGGCGTGAGAAAAGGCGACGTTGTTCAGAACATGTACGGGTACGGGCTCTTCACCGGTGGGCTCGGCTTTCACTACGGCGCGAAGGCGGTCGGTGCGACAGTTGTGCCTACAAGTGTGGGAAACACAAAACGGCAACTCATGCTCATGAAAGACTTGCGCAGCACGGCGGCGGCATGTACGCCCTCCTACATGGTGTATTTGTGTGAAGCAAGCCGAGCTGAAGGCTACAACCCAAGAGTAGATTTCGCACTTAAGATCGGGCTCTTCGGCGCGGAGCCATGGAGTGAGGAGGCACGAAAGCGAATAGAAGACACATTCGGTCTTCGAGCTCACGACTGCTACGGATTGTCAGAACTATATGGGCCGGGAGTGGCGATCGAATGCGAGCAACGAAACGGACTCCACGTTTGGGGCGATGAATTTCTAGTCGAGACGATCAACCCGGACACTGGCGAAGTGCTAGAACCTTGCAAAGAAGGCGAACTTGTCTTCACCATGCTGTCACGCGAGGCAATGCCTCTACTTCGCTACCGAACTCGTGACCTATCCAGAGTCTTCGAGGAGGAGTGCGCATGTGGAAGGTACCACAGCCGGATTCAACGGATCAAGGGACGAAGCGATGACATGCTCATTGTCGGCGGGGTGAACGTCTTTCCGAGTCAAGTGGAACACGTGTTGATGAACGTGCCGGGGCTTGGCGACCAGTATCAGATAGTGGTATCACGTGAACAACTTGACCGATTGTCCATCAAGGTCGAGACGAGGAGAGATCGACTGGATGACCCAGAACTGATGAAGAAAGTCCAAGGCGAGATCTCAGCCATTCTCGGAATACATGCTAACGTCGAATTGGTGGAGGAAGGAGCCTTGCCACGGTCCGAAGGCAAGGCACGTCGTGTCGTTGACCTACGACCGAAAGAGTAGATTCCGAGGCGGTGTCCGCTTGGCAAGAATACCGGTCGGTCTAGTGCTAGCGGCCATCCTACTGTCAGTTGGCGCATTTCTCAACCTAAGATTCGTACTGGCGATCCTAGCTCTTGTCGTGGTCTTCGTTGGAATCGTGGAGTTTCGTCAGTCCGGAGCCACGATGGCAGTTGTTGGTCTAGTGGTGGCGTTGATACTGGCGATTGTCTTCTTCAATACCAGCCCTCTGGTGGCAATAGGGGCCGCGGTTTATGGTATCCTCAAGTCGTTCGGTATCACGATCTCCGTGCTCGCAACTATGCTAATGATCTTCTTGATGAGAGAGGTTGGAGCGCTACAGAGAATCTCCGCAGCCGTCAAAGTCGCAGCGAAGAACAAGGAGCAGCAAGCGCTATTCCTAGGCGTTGGGTTTGGATCCTTCGCCACATCTCTTGGAGTGGTAACTCCGTCGCTCTTTCCTCCGTTGTTGGTTGCGATGGGGTTCTCACCGTTTGCTGCAATAGCCATCTCAGTGCTGGGCTACAACGCAACTACGTCATACGCGCTTCTTTCGGTCCCACTCAGTCTTCCGGCTGACATCTTCAAGCTTGACCTCTTCCTGCTCACCTTCAAGGTGAACATTTTCCTTCCAGTTGTTGCCGTGCTCGTCTCGATCGCCATGCTATGGATCGTTGGGGGAAAATCGTCCTTGAACAAAGGCATTGCACCGGCTATCCTTGTGGGCCTCTCGATCGGGTTCTCATGCTTGATGCTGGGACTATTGCACTCGCCCGTCATGTTGATCGGAGTTGTAGCCGGGCTGGTTGGCATGGTCGTTCTACACTTCCACCAGCGCCCAACCGAAAGAGCGGTTGCACCCTCTGAGACGGTTGACCGGATGCAGACAATCACGGCTCTTAGCCCGTGGTTGGTTCTAGTAGTTCTAGCATTGGCGGTCAGTGTTCCTGAAGTCACCACCTGGATGAGGCGTCTTGACGGGCCGGCGCTCTGGATCTTCGACAAACCCTTGGACTTCGACATGTTCGCTCAGGTCTACACCTGGATATTCGTTGCCACAATCCTCTCACTGCCGATCCTTAAACCAACTCGACACCAACTCAGAAAGACCGTGGACCTTTGGCTAAGGAGAATCTTGCCACCGTTCGTAGCATACTCGCTCTTCTTCGGCGTTGCATACGTGATGGCTTGGAGCGCAATGGAGATTTCGAACGGCAGACTAGTACCAACGCCGGAATTCGCGGCTGCGAACATGAACAGCATTGTCGGCTTGACTTTGGCTGCAGTCTTCGGGTCGATGTTCGTGTTCGTGGCACCGTGGCTCGGCCTCTTCGGAGCGGTAGTCGGCGGGTCTGAGGCAAGCTCAAACGTGATGTTCTTCCCAATACAGCACAAGGCAACGGAAGGCATAGGGCTCACCGGCCCCGGGCAAAATAGCTCGGCTTTCATGACGATCTATGGAGAGCCCACGCGAATGGAGGAGACATTGCGTCAGCGATCACCCCGTCCAAGATCAACAACGCTGCGGCCACGATCGGCGCCGACGCGAAGCTAGAAAGCGAAATCATGAGAAGTCACCTTCCCCTGGTACTTGCGATTGCTTTCATCGTAGGTCTTCTGACCGCTCTCTTTGTCTCGCTTGGAATCTAGATGAGACAAGGCGAATCGGGTTCGACCGGTTAGGAGGTACATCTTTATTCTCTGCAAGGATTCCAGCCACAGTGACTGTCAAACATGGACTACTTCGAAACTGTGAAGGCAAGACACTCGATCCGGGCCTTTCAGACACGGCCCGTTGAGGACGAGAAGATCGATAGAATCATTGAGAGTGTGAACCTTGCCCCATCCGCAGGCGATCTCCAGGCGTATGAAATTGTTGTTGTCAAGGATTCGAGACGTAGGAATGAACTGGCAAAGGCTGCTTGGGGAGAGAGTTTCGTTGCGGAGGCACCTGTCTGCTTTGTCTTTCTGGTGTATCCTGAACGTTCCTCGCGAAAGTACGGACGGAGAGGATCTGAACTCTACTGTCTACAAGATGCAACTATAGCTGCGTCATACGCTCAGCTGGCGGCGACTGCACTCGGATTGGCATCGACGTGGGTAGGAGCATTCGACGATGAGGCTGTGGCGCGAGCCGTGGAGGCGCCGAGAGGTAGACGCCCGATCGCAGTCTTACCCGTGGGATATCCTGCGGAAACCCCTGATATCACTCCAAGGAGACCTATCGACGAGGTAGTGTACCGCGAAACCTTGGGGACGCCCTACTTGTTCACTTCTACGAACCGAAGTTTCCCGAGACCGATCTGGAAGCCTGGACCCTAGACCTCTGTGAACAGGAATGGGTTGAGGCACTTCATCTTGTCACGCCAATCCTCGGGGTGGAGCAGCCGCTCGGTCGCGGCTACGCTGCTTAGCAGGCTGTTGCCGTCTTGTGGAGTGAAACTGAAGCCCACGACTTCTCCGGGATCCCTAACGGACAGGGTCGGTAGGGCGATGGTGGTTTGATTGAGGATGCGCCCGTAGCGGCCGTGGTCACGACCGAAAGAGAACACGAGCGCGGTCTGATCCTTGTAGGTGGTAGCGATAAGCGGGTTTGCCCTGATCCGCGCTAGCACTTCCTCATGCGTGATGGCACCGTAGAGTTCCAGCGAGAACCATATTGAATGCATGTACTGCGTTGGAATCTTGATGCTGCTCGAGAAGATGTTAAGCTCGCAGCCAATGGTCTGGAAGAGAGCGTATGCATCGCGGGCGTGATGTGTTCCAAATCGGCCATACTCATGCTCATCCACCTTGGGGCTTGCTGTGAACCCCTTCTCTTCGCTGAGGTCGGAAGCCCGACGCATGCAGACGAATCGGCCTTCTTTGAGCCCGGACATTCCGCCATCAAACGCGAGCGTCTTGATGATCGCGGCAATGTTGTGTGTGTTACATGAAGCGACTTGCACATACTTCTGGGGCTCGGAGAGAGCGCTATCGTTGATGCCATGAGCAAAGATTGTTCCGAACCCGAACTCTGAACCTTGCGCGATGTATCCTCGCGGGCCTTCGAATTTCTCATAGTATTTCTTCTTATTGTCGAGTCCTGTGCCGGAAGGAGTACAGTCGATTACAACCGATGCTCGTCGTATTCCTTCTTCATACTCATATGTGGGTTCCATTTCGAGTTCTTGGAAGTTCTTCCACTTCTGCCTCTCGACGCACAGCTTCGCGTCTCTCTTCAGAAGATCCCAAACCTTTGTTCGATCGGTCAGGAGCGGAGTTCGCTTCGAGAATGTGACCTCATCGATTCCCAGCTCTCCGCGGAAATCCGCAAGGAGGCCG
>CAZUTN010000030.1:0-12983 GCA_964623365.1 uncultured Candidatus Bathyarchaeia archaeon | reverse complement strand
GACGCAGTAGTCCAGCGCGAGTCCGCAGAGGAAGATTCGCTTCTTCCCTAGTGTCTTGAGGTAGCCTGAGAGACCCGTGTGCGTTTTCTTGTCATTTTCAATGAATGTTGAATAGCTGTCAACCGTCCGATGGCAGCCCTTTCGGATAATGGCATTGGCAAATTTCACCTCGATCCGGGGATCAAACTGTGCCCCGAGGGATCCTTGAACGCAGTGATCAGGCCAGAGAATCGGCCCTATCCCCTCGCACTCGTACGGATCGTACGGTTTCATACCGTGGCTGCTCGCAAACGAAAGATGACTGGCAGGATGCCAATCCTGGGTCATGACAATGAGGTTACCACGACGATGGAACCTCTCGGAAAGGCGGTTAATTGGAACAATTATCTCATCTCCTTTCTTGACTCCGAGGGCACCGGATGGCATGAAATCGTTCTGGATGTCAACTATGATGAGCGCATCTGTGCCCTCTATCCTGATACTTTCGACAAGATCTAGTTCCTCAAGCCGCATCGGTTGGATCCCCCTTCCTTTTCTCCACGTGGAATCAAATGACCAAAAAGGTTTGTTCCCTTCTCTCCTTCAATCAGAACCTTGACGTTGCTGCGACAGCAAGAGTTCCATGTTGAAGTCTGGGACGCGACACTCAAAGCACCATCGCTATTGAATAGAAAAACTCGCAAGCACGGAACCAGGCCTTGAGCCAATGCGAAAGTGGTGCTCCGGGCGGGATTTGCGGCGAGGGGTGCCTCGTTTTCGAATTCGCGGATCGTCTACGGACGACCTCCCGCGATCAACGGCTCGAGTGGCCTCCGTCCAGTCCCAGACGGATAAGGCCGCTATGCTCTCGGCCTCGGCGCTAACCGGGCTACACCACCGGAGCACCACGCCGAAAACGAGTGACCCAGTCTTTAAGCTATTTGTTCCATGGACTCGTGGCGAATCAACTGGCCCAGATGACAATTGACCTTGGCATGTACACTAGATGCAACTAGAAGCTGAGGCTTGGTGACCAGTATCTCTTGCCGGCCTTCCGCCGGTCAGCATCCCATTTGCTCAGCAAACGAACGGCCTCAACAGCGACCTTGCACGCGTCCTCTTCGCCTTTGACCTCGAATGTGTTCGTGGCTCGGTTAGCGTAGACTGCAAGCACGCACCCGCTACGAAACCCGTAGATTCCCGCAAGGGTGAAGATCGTGGATGCTTCCATTTCCATGGTGATAACGTGCTGCCTTCGGAGCCGCTCAACGAGGCTCTCAGCACTTGGAGGCAGATAACCTTCAACGCCTGGTCGGCCTTGGCCAACATAGAAGCTGTCGGTGGATGCTGTATACCCCACACGATATTTCTTACCGAGCTTCTCGGCAGCTTCGATCAGTGCGAGGGTGACATCATGGCTTGCAGAGGCTGGGTAATGAGCTTCAACGTACTGCTTGCTCGTGCCATCAAGCCGAACGGCTGCCGAGGAGATGGCAAGGTTTCCGCATTCTAGATCTGGTATCAGTGAGCCACACGAACCCACCCGAATGAAGGTGTCTGCGCCAATCCTGCTCAGCTCTTCGACTGCGATGGCTGCAGCTGGGCAGCCAATGCCTGTCGAGCAGGCGGACACCATTGTGTCGCCTATTGTTCCGGTCCAGATCCTGTACTCTCTGTGAGAGGATACCTCATGGGCTGAATCCCAAAACCTGGCAATCTTTGGCACACGGTCTGGGTCGCCAGGCAAGAATACGTAGCTGCCTACCTGTCCCCTCTTCGCCGAGACATGGTACTGAACCCCCTCGCTCGATTCGGGCTCTATCGCAGAGACCAACTTGACACTCAATCTTGCGCGCCTCCATACCCGGGCAGATCCGGCGGATAAAAGAGTTCGTTGAGACCCTGCGTGCCCCAGCAAGTTGAAGTCACGCGGTTGACGGCAAGTGCGCGAAGTCGTTCTCCAGAACATTGGAGGACCATCCTCGGAAGAAGTACATTTTTTTAAACTGACTCCGACGTATGCTCCGTCATGTTGCGTTCTCTAGAGAAACTAGGAGCCAGCATCTTCGACGCCGCCTCTGCTCCGCTACGCATGCAGGTCCTTCGCCTTCTCTCTACAAAGGGCGCCTTGCCGTATACAGAGATCATGTCGGCTCTCAAGCTGGATCCAGTCCGTGACGCCGGGAAGTTCGTCTACCACCTTCGAAGCCTCACCGAGGCGGGTCTGATTAGCTCGGACAGGCGCACCAAGAAGTACGAGATAACTGAACTCGGAGAGATGGTGGTACACTTTGCCCGCGATCTCGAAGAGTATGTCAGCGTGAAGCGCGGCAAGCTATTCGTGAGAACCTCGCGGCTCGCGATCGAAGATTTTCATAGAAGCAAGATAGCGAAGTCACTGGTTGTTGAGGCCGGTGTTCCACAGGAGCTTGCGGATGAGATAGCAGCAGAAGCAGAAGACCGCCTGATCAAGCTCAAGACTTCTTACCTGACGGCGGCGTTGATTCGCGAGTTCGTGAATGCGATTCTCATCGAGAAGAAACTCGAGGAATACAGACACAAGCTTGCACGAGTCGGCATGCCAGTGTACGACGTTACGCAGCTTCTCCGTGCCACAGGCGAACTCGGGTTAACTACTGACTATGTCCAGAAAGCGGCCGGCGCATCCGTGCTAGAGGAGTACGTTCTGCTGGAGTGCCTGCCGCGTCAGATAGCTGACGCGCACATCTCAGGCCGAATCCATATTTGCGACCTTGACAGCTGGCCCCTCAAGCCCAACGAGGTACAACATGATCTCCGCTATTTCCTGAAGAACGGGCTGGTCGGTTTCAGACCGCCCCAAACCTTCAACGCTGCTCTGGCAATGGTCCAGAACGTTTTTCGTCTCGGAATTGCCGAGATTTCAGGAGAACAGGGGTTCGATCTCTTTAATGTCTTTCTCGCGCCCTATGTGCAGGACACCCCCGAGGACGCGGTCAGGGAATCGCTCCAGCTCTTTCTTTCTTCAGTGGGACATGACTTTCCCACGAGCACAGGTCAGCCAGGACTTTCTCTCGGGCTTGAGTATGTGGTGCCGCAGTTCTTGGAGAATCTAGAGGCTGTCGGGCCGGGAGGAAGGACTGTGGGCGTCTACGGTGACTATCGTGAAGAGGCGGGAGTGATTATTGACGCTGCGCTCGAAGCGGCTTCGCAAGAGGCGCTGATAAGCCCGCTGGCCAACCCCAGGCTCATCTTCAAACTTCGAGACTCGGCGGAGAGAGATGATGCGGTTCGATCCCGTGTCCTCAAGACTCACGAGTTGGCGGCGCTTCGGACACTGCCGTACATTGCTCTACTTCGAGACGAGTCGCGTGACTACTACACAGCAACGGGTCTCAGGTTCTCAGATGATTGGAGTAAGCAGTGGGAATTGGACTGCTGCAGAACCGGCTGCATGGCAACGATTTTTCTCAACATGCCGAGGCTAGCTTATGATGCGCGGAAGGATGATGATAGGTTGTTCAAGTCAATGGCCGAGACGTTCGATTTGACGCTTGAAGCCTTCAAGATCAAGAGAAGGTTCATGATCGACAGACTGAAGCAGCCAATTCTGCCGTTGCTCTTCGGATCCGGTCAAAGTACACCCTACTTCCGTGAGAAGACGGCCACTTATGCAATCGCGCCTCTGGGGCTCAATGAAGCTTCCCTGACTCATACAGGTAGCGAGCTGAAGAAGGATTCGCTACTATTCGCTGAGAAGATCCTCCAAGAGCTGAAGAAACAGAGCCAGGCCGCCTCAGAGAATCTTGGAATGCGTCTTGTAGTGTCCCAAAGACCCGGCGACGACGCCACCTCCAGACTGGCCGAGCTGGATGTGGAGCACTACGGCAAGAGCACAGTGTCCGCTCAGGGTGGGCGAAATTATCCATTCTACACGGATTTGCCTAGTGTCCCTTTGACATCGAAGATTCCGCTTAGCGAAAGGCTTGCTGTCGAAGGAATCCTGCAGGCTTCGACGCCGGGCGGCCATCTCGCAACGATTTCTGTAGATTCCAAAGTCACATCGGGGGCTCTGCTGTCATTGACGCATGAAGCATCAGAAGCTGGGCTTGGGTTCATCGCGTATTCGGGGGTCTACTCGTTCTGCAAGAACTGCAATCGGATCATCAATGGTCTGGTTTCAACTTGCGATGCATGCGCATCCGACAACATCACACACTATGGCCGGTCGTCGTCTACGTACATCCCTCTTGCGTTGTGGCCGGAAGGAAAGAGGCGATCGATCGAGAAGAGAACGACATATTCACTTTCCTAGCGGGCTTTGCAGCGTTGACCTTGCAGCACACTTGGCTTGTAGCCCAATGGCAGTCGAGCTCAACTATTCTCTCACGTAAGGCTTGCCTAGCGCGCGCGGGAACTTCTTCCCGCCAATTGCAGCAACAAGCACGAGCAGCGTGACCGCATATGGAGCCATCTGGACAAAATAGAAGGGAACGATCTCCTTTACACCCGGAGAGACCACAACTGTATACGCCACGCCCTCTGAGAAGCCGAATATGAACGCGGCAACCAGCGCCAGCAACGGGTTGAGACCGGCGAAGACCACGGCTGCAAGAGCTATGAAACCCCTTCCCGCAGAGATCTCCTTGACCACACCGCCGAACCAAGCTAATGGCATGAAGGCCCCGCCCAACCCGGCAAGCGCTCCGCCGATGACGCACATCAACAACCTGATCCTACCGACGCTGACGCCCGCGACATCAACCGCGATAGGGTTCTCGCCGGCAGCACGTATCTTGATGCCCAGCAGGGTTCTGTGTAGCAGTAGATAGGCGAGGACAGCGATGACTATCGCGGCGATCGTTACGGCGCTGATGCTGAAGTATGCGTTCCCTATCATGAAGTGCATGGACGGAAACATCAATTCACGAGGAAAAACGTGAATCCCCGGAAACGCCCAGATGGACATGAGCAGGTACGGGCCGAGCCCTAGGGCGAGTATGTTCAATCCCATGCCAGCGATGACTTGGTTTGCCTTCCCATAGGTGCATACCAGTCCAAACACAAGAGATATGAAAGCACCAGTTCCGGCGCCGAGCAGGAGACCGTAGAATCCGCTCCCGAATACTTCCGCCCAGTAGACGCCGAGAACTGCGGTGATCAGAAAGATCCCTTCCATGCCCACGTTGACTGTGCCTGCCTGCTCGTTCAGACACTCGCCGACTGCAGCCAACGCCAGAGGCGTCATCGCCAGCAGGCCTGTCTCTATGAGGCCGATAGCGCCGAATCCCGCGAGTGAAATAATATACATCACTGCCAGCGCTACGGCAATTGCGATCAGGTACCACTGAAGTCTACGCGCCAGGTTCACGACTCACGTCGCCTTCTAACGATTGCGATTATCTCCGGCATCGCAAGTGCAATAACAATGATGCCGTTGATTGCGTCAACCAACTCGGACGCGACTCCCACGTTGTACTCCATGAAGCGACCCCCGTGGGCTAAGCCTCCGTAGAATATGGCCGCAAAGATTCCACCGATAGGATGGTTTCTTCCAATCAGGGCAACCCCAATGCCATCGAAGCCCAGGTTCACTAGGTTGCCCAGAGTTGCGTAGAGGGTCCAAGATGGAGGCCGTCCGAGAATCTGACTTGCGCCTGCCAGTCCAGCTGCTAGACCACCCACGAGGAAGCTGGCCAGAATAGCTCGGCTGCTACTTGCTCCCGCATACTTGGCTGCTTCAGGGTTGTCTCCGACGAGTCTGAGCTCGAAACCTATCCCCGTGCGCCACAGAAGGACAGTGACTGCGATGCAGAAAACCACCGCTACAATAGTCATGGTCGTTAGTGTTGCTCCTATTATCGCGTAACGAGCTGTCGGTAATGCCGGTATTGCCCGTTCAGCCCTACCAGGTTCCCCGAAGTAGGTGCGGATAAGGTATGTCACGAACCAGAAAGCAATCCAGTTGAGCATGATCGTGGAGACGACCTCGTGTACTCCCCTCCAAACTTTGAGCACTGCCGCCGGCAACGCCCAAAGTGCTCCCAGGCACATGGCGATGATTGTGGCGGCTATCGGATGCACACCCGCTGGCAGTAAGATGACGCCGCCGACGATTGTGGCTCCCATGGCGCCGATGTACATCTGGCCCTCCGCTCCTATGTTGAAGAGGGCAGCTCTCACCCCGACAGCGAATGTGACTGCAGTCACCATCAGAGGAGTCGCAAAGGCGAGAGACTCCAAGATCCCTGCCGTGCTGCCAAAGGCGCCCATGAATAACGCAACGTATGCCCGGACAGGATCATAGCCGAAAGCCAGCATGAGGAAGGCTCCCACAACGAGCCCTATCACTACGGCGACTCCGGATTCCGCCATTGGACGAACAGTCGCGGCCAAGCGCTTGCTCATCTGGCCACCCAGCGAAGCCTTCCCTTCTTGACTTGGCGTGAAGACCCAGCCTATCCTTTTTACTCCAAATGTTCCGAAAAAAAGAGAGGGACGAGAGCCACTACCCTAGTGTGGCCCTCCATTGGTCCACGACTTCTTGCTCCATCGCTAGTGGAACGAGGGTGGGGTCGCTACCGATCGCGTTCTCCAGTTCTTTCGCGGCATCCCAGACCCAGCTCGGGACAGAGTCTCTCATGGCTGCGGTTTTGGACTTGATCTCATCGGGAGACATTGGAAGCACTTTCTTTCCAGTCAACTGCTCAGCGTTGACGCCCATCTGAATGAACTCATCCAGATCGGCCAATGTGCTTACGGATATCCCCGTTATGTCGATGCCAGATATTTTGGTTCCAATTCCCAGAGTGACGATTCCATTGTTCTCTGCGACGACTTGTCTGAAGTTGCCCTCCGTAACCAGTTGAGTGGCGAAGTAGACTCCTCTGTCAACGCGTTTCATCATGCTGACGAGGACGAAGCCCGGATTGAGCCAGTCCTGGTTGGCGTCAACTCCGATCCAGAACGGCGGTCCGCTCGCAAGTCCCTTCTGGGTCGCGATCTCCTGAACGGCTTGGTTCAGGCCGAGGCCGAGTGGCCCAGCCACGTTGTAGACTGCAACGGCGTCTTGAGCGTACATGGCCTTGGCAGCCTCGTATCCTTTCGTGATGTCACTGAACGTGCCTGTGTAGGTCCAGAGCACTCTATCTCTCACAGGGGTGTCTCCGATCACGGGAGCGCTCTTGCCGAACTTGTTCTGATACCACTTGAGTGCCCAGTCAGCTCCCCACTTGTAGCCGATCTCGAATTTCCAAAGCACCGGGATCTCGATGCCGAGGACAACTCCGATGTGAGAATAGCCGTACTGGGCAGCGGCCAATGCTGCGATGGCACCCACAATGGCGCTTCCTTTGTGCTCCTCATAGAGTATACTCATCACGTTGGGCATGCCCGGGACAAAGCCGTCGATGATAGCGAAGTCTTTGTCAGGATATCTGCCTGCAACATCGGCTATGGCGTCAGTCAACAAGAAACCAACTGCAACGACGAGTATGACATCGGGGTCTTTAGCTGCGGTTTCGAGGTTGGGAACGTAGTCCGCCTCTGACTTGCTGATCAGTTCGACCATCTGTACTCCAAATGCCTTCTCGGCCTCCTCTCCGCCTTTGAATGCCATGTCGTTGAAGGACAGGTCTCCTCGTCCGCCGATGTCTGAGACGACGGCGATCTTCCTGACAGGTGTCGGCGGGGGAGTCGTCAGGTACCAGGCGGCGGCTCCTGCAGCTGCTATGACGACGATCACGACGATGACGATTGCCTGCATTCTTGTGATTGCTGATCTGCTGGCCAGGTGTCGTAGGATGTCTGAAGTCTTACTCAATTTTTTCACACAACTTCTACAGGCCTAAGCCCATAGCGTGATTCGAATCCGGTCAAGTAGTATTTAAGCTGAATCAGGCCCTGCACAGTAAGGGAACCTATCTGACCGCCTAGCTTGCCACTCCCGCCATCATACGCCCGATTTCTTGTACGCTCGTCTTTCCGGATTCTCTGATTCCGACTATCTTGCCGTTGAACATGACCGCGATTCGGTCGCTGAGCGCCATGATCTCATCAAGATCTTCCGAGACAAGGAGGATCGCGGAGCCATTCTCTCTTAGCTTCAACAGAAGCCGATGTGTGTGTTCGATTGCTCTCAGGTCAAGTCCGTAGGTCGGATGTGCGGCGACCACCAATCGTGGTTCCTTCCACAACTCCCGAGCGAGGATCATCCTCTGAATGTTTCCGCCCGATAGTATCCTCGCCTGAGTCTTCTCTATGTCGGGCGTCAGGATCTCGAACTCGGATACCAGCTTCTCACAGTGTTTCTTGATCGCCGAGATGTCAAGGAATCCCGCCTTTGAGAAGGGAGAGATACGATAATCTTTCATCATCAAGTTCTCCATGAGAGGGAGACCTTCAGCCGTCCCGGTCCTTCTTCGTTCCTCTGGAATGTGGCTTACTCCGAGCATTGCAATCTCTTTCGGCGAACGATTGGTCATGTCTTGGCCGAAGACCAGTATCTTACCGCCGATAATGTTACGTAGCCCGGTTATTGCTTCAACCAACTCGGTCTGACCATTCCCCGCCACGCCAGCAACACCTAGGATCTCGCCCTCGTGGACCGTGAGGGAAGCTCCTCTAACAGCGGGTTCTCCCTCCCCGCCCAAGACGCACACTTCCTTGATCTCGAGCGCGACTTTACCTTTGGCGGACGGTCGAACCCTTGGCAGGACCGGTACTTCGGGACCGATCATCATCCTAACGAGTTCCTGCTCGTTCGTCTCAGAGGTGTTCTTGGTTCCAGTCAACTTGCCCAGCTTCAGAACGGTCACCCGATCACTGTTGCGCATCACGTCTTCGAGTTTGTGTGTGATGAGAACGACCCCTTTCCCTTCGTCTGCGAGGCCACGGAGGATTGAGAACAACTGCTGAGATTCGGTTGGCGTTAGCACCGACGTCGGTTCGTCGAGTATGATGACGTCTGGGTCGTGATAGAGGACTTTGAGTATCTCAGCGCGTTGCTGTTCCCCTACGGAGAGATCCTCGACCTTGGCTTTGGAGTTGACCTTCAGATTGTACTTCGCGGACAGCTCGTTGAGCTTTCGTTCGACCTCGCCTACAGGGAAGGAGAAGTTGTTCTTCTTCAGGCCAAGGGCAACGTTCTCAGCGACAATGAGGGGACGCACCAGTGTGAACTCTTGGTGGACCATCGCCACGCCGAGCTTCAGCGCGTCCTCCGGGGAGTTTATTGTGACGGGATTTCCTCGGATGTAGATCTTTCCGCGTGTAGCCACATAGAACCCAGACAGGATGTTGGCCAGCACGGTCTTGCCGGCTCCGTTCTCTCCAAGTATTACATGGACTTCGCCAGATTTTACGTCAAAATCTATTTCGTCAAGTATTAGATGCTCCCAGACGCCGGGAAACCCCTTGACGACCTTCTCGGCTCTAACCAGGACCTCTCCCTTTCTGGGTGTAGGGCGCACCTCGCGGACGACTCCGGTGCCCGGTAGTAGCTGCATCAGATGACTCTCCGACGGTGATAGCGTCTCTGCGGGCTTTAGCTTTTGGGTGAACCTGATCGGCTCCGAAAATGTTGTATGCAAACCTTGGGCGCTATGGACGACTCAGATCGGCGTGGCTGCAGCGCATGAAGATCAGGGCGCACGTGATAGTCACGGGCAAGGTTCAAGGTGTCTTCTATCGCGCGGAAACCTCCGCCAAAGCCAAGCGCCTGAACATCACCGGCTGGGTTCGCAACCTTCCTGACGGTCGCGTGGAAGCAGTCTTCGAGGGCGAGGAAGTGAATGTACGGAAGATCATCGAGTTCTGCCGCCACGGTCCGCCAAATGCCTACGTAGTCAATTTGAACGTGAAACGGCAGGAATGGGCAGGTGAGTTCGACAAGTTCACTGTAAGATACTGAGAGCCCATGCGAGCTTCGCCTGGCACGTGGTTGAAGAGAACGCGTGGAATCGCGCTAATACCATCCCTAAATAGCAGACCATTCGGAATTGAGTCTTCAAGGAAATCCCAAGGCGAGACAAGCAATGCGCGCGGTAGTGGCGGAGTGCAAGTTGCCATCGCTACCATCACGAGCCGACGAAGCAAGAGAGATGGCTGAGAACATAGGATACGATGTTGTCGATGTCATGATTCAGAAACGCCAAAGTGACCACCACTCTTACTTCATAGGCCCAGGTAAGGTCGAAGAGCTCAAAGAAGTGGTAGATGCGAATGAGGTCGAAACAGTCATATTCGCCAATACGCTGCCGAGCAGCCAGGTTTTCAAGGTTCAGCAACGCCTCGGCGGCGATGTGCGGGTAATAGACAGGAACCTGCTGATTCTGGAAGTCTTCGACAAACGTGCGATGACCAAGGAGGCCAAGCTTCAGATCAAGCTGGCCAAGTTGAAGTATACTTTGTCTTGGGGTCGTGAGTTCATCAAACTGAGAGGAATAATGGGAGAGCAAGTGGGCTGGATGGGGCCGGGCGACTACCCGTTCCAAGAATACTACCGCGCAGCCCGCAGCAGAATAAGCCGCCTCGAAGCACAGCTGAGAGAACTGGACCGCAAGAAAGAGATCGCTAGAGGAAGACGACGAGAGCTAGGATACCCCACAGTGGCGCTCGCAGGTTACACACAATCCGGGAAAACGACATTCTTCAACCGGATAGCCTCTGAGAGCAAAAGGGTGGGACTCGGGCCGTTCACAACCCTGTCGACATTCGCGAGAAAGGTCAGGTTTGGACCTTCACGCAATTCAGAATCTATTCTGATAGACTCGATCGGCTTCGTAGAGGACATGCACCCCACGATCGTGAAGGCGTTTACTGCAACGCTCGGCGAGATCGCGCATTCTGACTTGATCCTGCTGTTTGTAGACGGAAGCGAAGAAACTCACGTGATTGCACGCCGTTGCTCATCGATGATCAAGATCCTACGAGAGATTGATGCGGACGGACATGTCATTGTTTGCCCCAACAAGATCGACTTGGTCGACCCTGATAGACTTGCCAACGTACTCGAGACGATTCGTGAGCGATTCATAGGGACCGCAGTCATCCCTATCAGCGCGCTTACCGGCGAAAACCTAGGCGAACTATTCGCAGCTATAACGAGTGACATCAATAACGTGAGAGTCACTGCGAGACTTGCAAGTACGTCCGTTCATGCAAACAGTCCTGTCACACCACAACGGACCGACCGATTTCGATCGAGGCATCCCGCGGAGAGAGCTCAGAATGCCGGGGAAGATGCCTGACAGAAGACCTTTCGGAAGACGCGAACCACCGTGCAACTTCCCCACAGAACCGCCCCAATACGCTGACCCTCAAAACTACATGTACCCCTTGGACAAACCGATCAGAGCAAAGCTCGCAAGAAGATATTTCGACGAGCCGCGCAACCGAAACAAGTACACGGAGGAGGAGCGACTCTTCATCGACTCTCGCATCGATGAAGACCTGAAACGTTTCGGCATAACGATTGGTGAAGCTCTAGCGCCCTCGCCTCCTAGAACCTATAGGCGCAAAGCTCCTCGACGAGCTTCTACAAATGAACTCGACAAACTTGACCTTGATGGGCTTCTGCAACGCTTCCTTGGATCAGCCCGCCTCGAACGAGCCAAATCAATCCCTGACAGCCTAGTGTCACTGTCTTCTCTGGACCACCAAGCCATCGCGGGGAACGTGAAGCAGTACACGATTCAGATCGACCTCAAGAACAAAGGCATCACTCATGACTGCGATGATTGGAAGAAGAACATGACATCTAGATTGATGTGCAAACATCTCGGCAAGGCCTTCTTGATGATTGGGAATTCGAGAGCAACCGCCATCTTGAGGCAAATCCTATCCGAGCTGGATGATTGGACCTTCAATGCTCCCTAGGTGTTCTGCGACTTCGCATAGCCTGGGGCTTTGAACTCCAGCGTGAATTTGTCGACTGATCGTTCAATAGTGATTCTGATCCTCAGGATGCGTCAGACAAGGGAAATTCCAAAATCGGAGATGAATGACCTCAATGCCGCGTTCAGTTCTTCCGGTTTCTCAAGCATCACTGAGTGACCGGCTTCTGGGATGATTACGAGTCGAGCGTTTGGAATCCTATCCTTCATGTATTGTGAGTATTTGACCGGTGTCAACCTGTCTTCTTCTCCGCATACCACCAATGTGGGCAGAAGAATGCGACCGATCTCCTCCATCCTGTCAAAGGCGTCGCACGCCTGAAAGTCGCCGTGAGTAACGGCCGCGGGAACTTCCAATAGCTCCCGAACGGACGCTGTTTTCAACTTCGCGTCGGCTCTCGGAGAATACGCCCATTCAGCAATTACTTCTGCTGCGTGAGGATAATCGCGTTTAACTTCGTCTCTTATGATAGGCGTGACGCGGAGTCGTGCGCCGGAACCAACGAGCACGATTCCGGCAAGAAGTTCAGGGCGAGCAAGAGCGACCTCGATTGTGATGGCTCCCCCCATGGAGTGACCGACTAGAACTGCGGGCGCTAGCCTTCCTTCCACGATTCTTCGGGTCACAGACTCCGCGTATCCTGAGATCGTATCGCAACCCTTCCCTCTTGGGTGACCGGGCAGGTCAATTGCCATGCTCTTCGGGAACGCGAATGTTTGGTGCCGCCAGACCTTGTGGGTTCCCCCAGCGCCATGAATGAACACCAGTCGCGGTTCTGAATCGCTTGTCAAAGCTCGGGTCGTGGCTTGCGTGGCTTCCACCAAGTATTTGTGGGTGCCTGACACCGGCTGGAATGACCATGCCTCACGCATGGGATGATAGCGTTTCGAATACGCCACAGATGAGCTGTCCCGTAGAGTACTTATCTCTAGGTTCTCTCGTCTCATCTCTCCACAATCGAGAAAACCAGCTTCGATTGTCTCGAGAGCGAGAGAGAGGAACGACCGTGAGCGACCGCGAGAACGTACGGGCGCAGATTCTCTCCAAACTCGAAAAACTGCGCGCACTCGACAAGCTAGCCGACGAAATGCCCGGCCCTCGCCGAGGAAACGGATGGGATCCGTCCAAGA
>CAZUTN010000029.1:0-13060 GCA_964623365.1 uncultured Candidatus Bathyarchaeia archaeon | reverse complement strand
CGTCGATCATGATGGGATTCAGGCTGACGATCGTCTTGACCGCAAAGGGTCGGGTCGCCTCGGCCATCAGGTACATCATGAAGGCACAGCCTATCGCAATCACGCGGTCAATCCGCTCGCCCGAGCCTATCAGGTCCTTGACCGCATTCGGTGCGTCCACGCTAGTCCCCATGGACCTGTCTCTCGTGCAAACCACGACCCGGTCGCTTACGGCTTCCAGCTTGTCGAGCCAGTAGAGCAGGAACTTGCTGCGCCCCTCGATGAGTGAGATTACTCGGTTGCCCTTTTCCTTCAAGGCCCGCGCGATTGGGTAGATGCTCCCAATCCCGTAGCATCCGCCAGCAACAACAACCGTACCCCAGCGATCCAGTTCCAGCGGCTTGCCTAGAGGCCCCACAAAGGTGGGCAGTACGTCGCCAGCCTTCAGCCGGCCCAGCTTGTAAGTGGACGTGCCCACTTGCATGAACACGCAACTGACCGCGCCCTTTTCTCTGTCCCAGTCGGCTACCGTGAGTGGAATGCGCTCTGCGTACTCGTCGGCCCGGACGATTACGAACTGGCCCGGCTGGATCTTCGAGGCTACAACAGGTGCTCGCACAGTGAGCAACTGCAGGTTGGGCGCCAACGGCTCACGCGCGAGTACCGCGACCGGTCCTAGTTCAGCGGGGTCGTTCGAGTGCCGATCTTCCTTCGAAGGCTTGGTCATTGTCTCATCGGTCAATTCTCATACCTCTCGCCGCGAGCTCTTAGCGATCCGAACAGCGCATGCTTTGATGCTAGGTGCGAGCGTGGGGAACAACGGTGAACCGTTCACTCGGTTGATGCTTGCGAAAGCAGCGCCTTCGGGGACTCCGCTGTTCGCCTGCACGATGCACTCGGCGCTTCCATGAGGGGATGCGACTCTCACTACGGTCCCATCGGCTATACCTAGCCGCTTAAGATCCGATGGACTCAGTTGCAGGATTTCCTCGTTCTTGAGTAGGTTCATTCCTTTGACCTGCTCGGTCAAGCAGGCCCCGTGATAGTAGAACAGGTTGCGTTCAGCGATCAAAGTGAACGGGAACTCGTCGCTCACGAGCCGGGGCATCCTGTCTAGGCTGAATGGCACGAACTTGCGCCGGGCGGCCGGCTCGAAACGGCGCAGCGCACCGCCGAGGCTCAGCTTCTCGTAGTTAGCACCTTGATACGCCGGCACCGCAGATGCAATCTCAGCCATCACTTCTGCGGCTGAATTGTAGCTCCACTGACCGGCTCCAATGAGCTCTGCAATGTCGCGGAGGATCATCCATCCGGGCCGCGAAAGGCCAACTGGCGGAATTGCCTGGTGCAGGCGCTGGACGCGGCCTTCCAAGTTGGTGAGCGTGCCATCCATCTCAGCGAAAGTGGTTGCAGGAAGCACCACGTGAGCGTACTGCAGGTTCTCCGTGGGTACGATATCCTGCACCACGAGGAACGCCAAGTTGGCAAGCTCTCGCAGAGGCGGCACTTCACCAGCCAAGTAGAGAGCCTTGATCTTCCCCTGGCGAACCCCGGCCAAGATGTCCTCATAGCTTCGGCCTCGGGTCGCGCTGAGCGATGCACTCCATTTGGTTTTGAAGACCGCCCGCGCTCTAGGACTTGACACAGGGCGATAGCCCGGGAGTAGGGCCGGGTGGACGCCCATGTCGTGTGCGCCGACAAAGTTCCCTTCACCAGGCACTCCCATGATCCGCACATCGCCAACTACGAACGCTAGGCTGCGAACGGCCTTGATGATGTTCGGGGCGGTGGGGTAGTGGGTCACGCCGGAACCGTAGATTATGGTTGCAGGTGTGTGCTGCGCCAACATATGCGCCGCGGCGACAACAGCGTCCTGCTTCACCCCGGTTATCGCCTCAACCTTGGCGAGGTTGAGCTTGGCCAATTCTCGAGAACGCAAAGCCCGTCGCTCTTTGGCCAAGACTTTGATCATCCCGGCCAGCAGGATGTGGTCCGTTCCGATCTTAGGCTGCAGCCACACGTCCGAACGCTTGGCCATGCTGGTCTCGCGGGTGTCCACTGTGATCAGCCGGCCGCCTTTGCTCAGAGCATGACGAATCTCAACTCCTATGATGGGGTGGGAGTCAAACGCGTTCGTCCCGATCGCTAGGACGCACTTGCTGTCGCGTATATCTCGGACAACTGGACCATTGATTGTCCTGAGGGTCTCCACGAGTTCTCCCGAACCCTTGCTTTCGGGAAAGCCCGCAGCCAGCGCTACGTTGTTGCTACGCATCACAACGCGTGCGAATTTTTGCAGAACATAACTTTCCTCGTTGGTTGATGCTGCCGAGCCGACGACGGCGAACTGATCGCCTCGGAATTCTTTGAGGCCCTGCGCCACCGCCTCCAACGCCTCACCCCATGAAACCTCCACGAGCCGACCATTACGCCGCACTAGAGGTGTCTTCAGACGCGCTAGGCTGTGCACCACATCCACCACGCCAAAGCGGCCGCGGAGACAGAGCTGCCCGTCGTTGGCGGGGCCCTCATCGTGGCCTACCGCGCGTATGACACGGCCGTTCTTGACCTGAATATTCACCGCGCAGCCAACAGAGCAATACGGACACACGCTGGGTACTACTGCGGTCGGCACGCCCTCCCACTTGCCGCGCTTGTCGGCCAGGGCTCCCGTCGGACAGACATCCACGCACGCTCCGCAGAACTGGCAGTCTGCTTCTAGGTGCGACCGACCAAATGCTGTGCCAACAATGGCCTGACTGCCTCGGTAAGTAAAAGCTAGCACACCAGCGTGTCGCACATCTTGACAGACACGCACACAGCGTCCACAGAGAACGCAGAGGTTGTAGTCGCGGTCGAAGAATGGGTCGTCCTGCTCGACCGGCAGTCCCCGATAGGAGACCGGGTAGGGGATTTCGCGCAGTTTCAAATAGTCTACCAGTTTCGGGAGATCACACTGGCCGTTGTTTGGACAATATTGACATCCCGTAGTCACGGCTGCTTTACGAACCGTGCTCTGGAAGTCATCACAATCGCTCCGACGTTCGCACACTAGGCATGTGTATGGGTGCTCGGACAGGATGAGGGAGAGGATTTCCCGACGCATATTCTGTAGGGCTTCCGTCTCGGTGCGCACGACCATACCGTCGGTGACGGGGACTGTGCACGCGGTCGAGAAGCCCCGCATTCCATCGATCTCTACCACACATAGCCGGCAAGCCCCCGTTGGAGTGAGCTTGGGATGGTGACACAGAGTCGGGATGTACATGCCGTGGGCCTGAGCGGCCTCAAGCACCGTTGTCCTTGGTTGGGCCTTGACCGTGATTCCGTTGATTGTCACCGCGACAGCCATGTTCTCAACCTCAATAGACAATGATGGCGTTGTAGTTGCAGCTGTCGTAGCAGGCGCCGCAGCGGATACACGCCTTGGGATCGATTGTATGCTTCTGTTTCCTTTCCCCACTGATGGCGTTGCTGGGACACTGTAGAACGCAAAGCGTGCATCCGTTGCAGGCATCAGTGATCTCGTAGGTGATCAGCGCTTGGCATACCGCTGCGGGGCACCGGTGCTCTGTGATATGAGCCAGATACTCGTCTCTGAAGTAGCGTATGGTAGTCAGCACCGGGTTCGGCGCGGTCTGGCCCAGACCGCATAACGATCCGGTTTTCACTGTCTGAGCGAGCCTCTCCAGCCGACCAATGTCCTCCGGCTCACCTTCACCGGCCTTGACGCGCTCCAAGATCTCAAGCATACGCTTGGTCCCTACGCGGCATGGCGGGCACTTGCCGCAGGACTCTTTCTGGGTAAACGACAGGAAGTAGTGAGCCACATCGACCATGCAGGTGTTCTCGTCCATCACGATCATTCCACCCGAACCCATGATACTGCCGGCTGCAGTCAACGACTCGTAGTCCACCGGCGTGTCGATCATGCTCGCCGGGATACAGCCGCCCGACGGCCCGCCGGTCTGCACAGCCTTGATTTGCTTGTCGTTGAGAATCCCGCCGCCGATGTTGAAGACGATCTGCCGCAGCGTGGTGCCTAGCGGCACCTCGATCAGTCCGGTGTTCTTCACCTTGCCCGCTAGAGCGAAGGTCTTGGTGCCCTTGCTGCGCTCGGTGCCGTAGCGAGCGTACTGTTCGGCGCCTTCACGGATGATCAGCGGCACCGTGGAAAGTGTTTCCACGTTGTTGATTACCGTGGGCTTGCCCCAGAGGCCCGAGGTCGCTGGGAACGGCGGCCTAGGCCGCGGCATTCCCCGCTTGCCCTCGATTGAGGCCATCAGCGCCGTCTCTTCACCGCAGACAAACGCACCAGCTCCCTCTCTGATGTTGATGTCGAAGCGAAAGTCGGAGCCGAGTATGCTTTCGCCCAAGAGGCCGGCTTCTCGCATCTGCTTTATGGCGAACTTGAGGCGCTCCACTGCCAGCGGATACTCAGCTCGAATGTAGATGTAGCCTTCTTTCGCGCCCAGCGCGTAGCCACCGATCAGCAGGCCCTCCAGCAGTACGTGAGGATCGCCCTCGATCAGCGAACGATTCATGAACGCGCCGGGGTCGCCCTCGTCGCCATTGCAGATCAGGTACCTGATGTCGCCTGGTTGGTCGCGGCAGATCTGCCACTTGACGCCGGTGGGAAAACCTGCGCCGCCGCGACCCCGCAGACCTGATTTCTTCACTTCGTCAACCACTCGCTGCGGGCTCCAACTCAGTGCCTTCTCGAAACCTTCGTAGCCACCGCGAGCGAGGTAGTGGTTGAAGTTAGCAGGATCAATGATCCCGCAATTGCGCAGAATACTGCGAGGTTTCGTCCCAAGCATCGGATGCGAGGATAGGGAAGGGATTCCACGGAAGGATTGATTGTCAAATGTGCCGATGGCCAAATCAGCGCAGGGATCGCCGCCTAGCAGCCATTTCTCGGTCAGAGAAGCAGCGGCGGTCGCGTTGACGTTGCCGTACAATATCATGGGCTGTCCCTGCTTGCGAACGACTACCACCGGCTCCATGTAGCATACACCGATGCAGCCGACCTGAGTGATTGCGATGTCAAGCCCGTGCTTCGTCTGTTGCTCTTCGAAGACGTTGACAGTGTCCAGAGCACCAGCCGCCTTGCCGCAGGTGGCGGCGCCGACTAGGACGTGGGGCTTGATTCCTTGCTCAAACGCCTGCCATTCAGCGAGCGCGTTTGCCCTCATTTCGCCAATCGTTGCCATGATCAAACCTCATGTTTCTTGAGCAGCCTGTGCGCCTTGGTTGAGGTCATCCGGCCGTGGACATCTTTGTCCATCACGACAACTGGTGCCAGAGCACAACATCCGAAGCAAGCTACTCGTTCCAGGCTGAAAAGTCCGTCAGGGGTGGTGTCACCGGCTTTGATCTTCAGTTGACGCTCGATCATCTCCAAGATGCGGCCGCTACCCCGCACGTGGCACGCCGTCCCTCGGCATACCTTAATCGTGTGCTTTCCCGGTTTCGTGAACCGGAAATGCGAGTAGAATGATGCGACGCCAAAGATCTCCCCAGCCGACACTCCGGTGAAGGCGCCGATCTCATCCACTCCATCGGGTGCAAGGTAACCATAGGACTCCTGTACCTCCTGAAGGATGGGGATCAGGAATCCTCGATCGCCCTTGGGATACTTGCCGAGGATCTCGGTTAGGATTGCCACATCATCTTTCGCCATAGCCACACCATTCCTGTATCGCTCGACCGGAACATCACGCCCGAGGGGTCCTCCCCAGTCTTCAACACATCAAGGCAGGACGGAAAGCTTGGCCGCCGGCCTCACCGGCCATCACAGCTTTCATTCCTAGGGAATCTTCGAACTATATTCGGATTGTACCCGTGCTTCCCGTCAACTGTTATATTTACTGTGAGAAACGAGATATGCACCCTGCAAGTTCTAGCCTATACTTTCTATGCAGCTCCCGTTGCCCGTTTGCTGTCGCCCAAGGTTCGGAACTAGTCGGAGCGCCCGTCTCCACACGAAGCCCGGTCTAGGCAAACGCGCGGAGTTGTTTGACGGTTCCGAGGTATGTCCCGTCTAGGAGTTGAACCTCCGCCTCATTCATCTTCACGATTCCTCCTCGAAGTAGAGGCCCCAAGGTGTCGGTCCTCCATTTTGATCCGGAACGCGCCTTCAGATTGATCGGCCGACCGCCTAGGAAGTCATTGAACGGTGGAACGAAGAGGCAACGAGAAACTTTCAGCTTGACCCCGAAGCGTTCTTTGACCCTGTCCTCGATGTCTTTGACCTTGCGCCGTTTCTTGTCTTTCAGAATCGCGCGCGCCAGTCTTGCTCGGTCACATGGCGCGCGCACCCAGACTGGTCTTGTGATCCTGTAGCCAAGAGCGTCCGTGAACGCCACAACCGGATGCAAGTGACCCTGAATCAGAGATTCGCATCCGAGGAGTTCGGGCGCCGGCCACGCGTGTCCGTGAAGAAGCCCGTACCTTCCCCACAATGCGATCCCGCTCGGAGGCAGAATCTTGACTTGCGAAGGAGTCATCGGCTCTATATTCCCATCATGGTTGCCTTGAATGACCTGAACATCAGGCACGAGCGGGACGATCTTCTCGAAGAACTCAGGAACATCCTTCCACTCCTCCAGCTGCGCTCCAACAACAGTATGCTTCACATCGCCCAGAAACACAATCCTTGTCGGGCTCGACTTCGCGATGATGTCGATCAGGCGATCCGCCAGCTTTGACGTCTGTGAGGGGACGTGAATGCCATGCTGTGCAAGAGTCATCTCCCAACCGATGTGCAGGTCGCCGACGACCAGAACACGCTCATCCTCGCCCTGCAATAGCAGAGAGGGAGAAGCATCCACAGGCGCCAGACCGTACCCGGCCAAACCGCAATACCTTCTCTGTCTGCAGCGAGCGTCAGTTAGAATGGGGTTCTTTCAACATATGCTTAATGAAAGACGCGGGGCTCTGATGCGCCAGCCTGCCTAGCCGGATTGACCATGTCGCAAACGTACCAGAAAGAGCTGGAGGTAATCCAAACGGCGTCTCAGGACATCGCATCTTCCGGCAAGCTGACGGATCCTCAGAAAGCCAAGCTCACGGAACAGTTCGGCGAGCGATTCAAGAATGCTCTGGAACTTGTCGAGAAGGGAAAGGTGCGGAGATTCAGGTTCAAGCCGAGCGGACGCACAATCTGGGCCGTGAGGGGCAGAAAGGCAGTCTACCAGGTCATACCTGACACGAACTTCTGCAACTGTGATGACTACTACTTTCGCGTAATGGAGGGGAAGAAGGCCCTCTGCTATCACATAATCGCGCAGAAGATCTCGTCTGCGCTTGGGAGGTTCGAAAAAAGCGACCTCCGGGACACACATTACGGCAAGATCACCCAACAGTGGAGAACGAGACCTGAGCCTCTAGGCTGACTCGGCTTGATCAAACTAGAGAATTGTTTAAATTCAGAACTTCGATCTACGCCCGGAAAGCGGGCGCGCAGCATTGACCGCTGATGAATACTACGCACTGGTACAAATGGGCATCACCGTTCTCTCATTCATCGCGCTCATTCTGGTCTTCGCATATCTTGCATACGAGAAGAGCTGACTTCGGAACTCAGCCGCCAACGTCAACACGTATTCTCGGCCATGGACGAACCAATCGCGAATGGACGAAAGCGATAAAGGAAAGACCAAGAGCCGCAAGACCAGCTTGGAGATGAGATGGCACCCTAACGAGCGACCTCACAGTCTCGGTCGCAATCTCAACGATTGAGCCACATTGGGTCGGAAGGACAACTCTTGCGGGATGACGCGTTCGACCTGCTGCAAAAGCCTCTACAAGAACAAGTGGCAAAGCTCGAGATAGCTGAGGCTAGCGACATTCAAAGACTTGCAATCCCGCCGATCCTTGAGGGCAAGAATGCCCTTCTCATCGCTCCAACCGGAACAGGAAAAACTCTGGCCGCCGTGCTTCCAGTCTTTGATCTCTTCGTTGCTGCACGAAGCAGAAACGAGACCCGGGGCATATCGATACTCTACGTTACACCGCTCCGCGCGCTGAATAGAGACATCCTGCGTAGACTCTCAGACTTGGGCGCAGAGCTTGGGATCAAGGTCCAAGTCAGGCACGGAGATACCGCGGCTGCCACTCGCGCTCTTCAGGCGAGATCTCCTCCTGACATGCTCATCACGACGCCTGAAACCCTCCAAGCCATCCTGCCCGGCAAACGTATGCGTCAGCATTTGAGGAACGTCAGATGGGTCATCGTGGACGAGATACATGAGTTGGCAACAGACAAACGCGGAGTCCAGCTTGCGCTTGGCCTCGAACGTCTACGAAACCTCACAAACCAAGACTTCCAAAGGATCGGGCTGTCAGCAACCGTCGGAGACGAGGACCGGATAGCCAAGTTTCTCGCAGGATCCGAAAGAAGCGCGGTGATCGTGAAGTCCAAGGAGGGAAGAGGATTCGAGGTCCGGGTTGACTACGTTTCACCAACCTCAGCGGATCGAGAACAGAGCGAGAAGTTCAGCGTTCCACCGTCGTCAATCGGCCGGGCCAGACGCATCGCCCAACTGATAGATGAGAAGAACTCCGTCTTTGTCTTCACGAACACTCGCGAACATGCGGAGGCCGTTGGTTCCCAACTGAAGGCTCTCGATTCAGACGCGCCAGTCCGCGTCCATCATGGGTCCCTATCAAAGGAGATTCGAGAAGAAGTCGAGCGGGACTTTCATAGCGGCAAAGTCAAGGCGGTCGTTTGCACCTCCTCGCTCGAGCTGGGAATCGACGTTGGCTCGGTCGACTTCATCGTCCAATACATGTCACCGCGACAGGCGACGCGGTTAGTTCAGAGGATAGGCAGAAGCGAGCACAGGCTACGAGGCGTCGCGAAAGGCCTCATAATGGGCGCATCCGTCGATGACATCCTTGAGTCAGCCGTCATCGCGCGAAACGCGAAGAACGAGAAGCTGGAGCCGACCGTCATTCACAAGAACGCCCTCGATGTCTTGGCGCATCAGATAGCAGGTCTGACCTTGGACCTGCGCAGGCTTACCATAGGAGAAGCGTTTGAGATCGTCAAGCGTGCGTATCCGTATCGCGACCTGACACCTGAAGCATTCATGTCAGTAGTGAAGCAACTTGCAGCGGTCAGAGGGATCAGAGTTCAGGAGGACGTACTCCGACCGCGGTTTCCGAACACGTTCAGGTACTACTTCCAGAATCTCTCGATGATACCTGACATGAAGAGGTATTTCGTGTTTGATTTCTTCCGCAAACGCAAGATCGGCACGCTCGATCAGGAGTTTGTTGCGCGCAAGTGCAAGGCAGGAACAGAGCTGATCATGCATGGTCAAACGTGGAAGGTAATAGCCGTCAACGAGGATCAGTTGTCAGTTGAGGTCGAACCAACAGCGCCCACGCTGAACGCGATCCCGAGCTGGGAAGGCGAAATAATACCCGTCAGCTACGACGTTGCCAACGAAGTCGGACGACTACGAGGCGTGATCTCTTCAGAACTCGACGACCCTGCCGAACTCGCTCAGCTCACAGACAATCTGCACGTGACCAAAGAGGCTGCGCAGAAAGCCGTTGAATCAATCCGATCTCAAATAGAGAGATACCCTGTCCCGACTGACGCTGTCACAGTGATTGAGAAGTTTGAGAACTGCATCGTCGTGCATGTATGTCTTGGAACTCTGGCGAATGAGACGATATCGTTGGCTCTGAGTTCACTGCTGAGCGCAAGGCTTGGCGTCTATGTCGCTGCGCAAAGTGATTCCTACAGAGTTGCGCTAATCTGTCCGTTCAAGATAGAGCCAAGACTGGTAGAGAGAGAACTACGACAGCTAACCCCGGACCAACTTGAGGAAGTGGTTGCAAGAGCACTGGAAGACTCTGACACGTTTGCGTGGAGACACTGGCATGTCGCCAAGAGATTCGGTGCCGTCGAGCGTACCGCCGAATACAAAACCAGCAGAGCCAGATTTCTCGTGAAGGTCTTCAAAGATACGCCGCTCGAGGAAGAGACGAAGAGGGAAGTCTTTCTTGAGAAACTCGATTTGGAGCACGCAAAGGAGTTCATCAAACTCGTGACAGACGGCGCGCTCTCGCTTCAGACCGCAGAGGAGAGGGAGGCAACTTGCTCCCCACTTGCGTTGCCCATTGTGGACAAGATCGTTCCGCACAACCTTCTTCGGCCTGCAATCCCCAGCAAATCCCTCACTCAGATCGTCAAGGAGAGACTGCTCGCTAGTCGTGTTCGTCTGGTTTGCATGTACAGGGGCGACTGGGACGGAATCAGAGTCGTCGGCGCACTACCCGAAACGATACGGTGTCCGAACTGCAAGTCCACACTGATCGCGGCAACATATCTAGGCGATGACGCGCTCGCCAAGATTGTAAAACGTCGAATTCGGCACCAGCAACTACCTGACGAAGAGGCGCAAGCGTACAAGCGGGCTTGGCTGAGTGCAAGCCTGATGCAGACAAACGGGAAGAGAGCCGCGATCGTGATGAGCGGAAGAGGAGTCGGGCCAAGCACCGCCGTGAGAGTGCTCAGGAAGTTGCATCGGACCGAAGAAGACTTCTATGTTGACATACTCAAGGCCGAACGTGAGTACGCAAGGACCAGGCTATTCTGGGACTGAGGCTCTCACGCAAACGTGTCAAGGGTTCAGATTCCAACGGCCGCATCAGCCAGCCACGCACACAAGAAACGTGTGAGGACGGGCCGCACGGCCAGCCCTGCAGGGGTGGCATGCACCCTGCCGAGCGTACTACCTATCAGGGCCAACGGACGAATACTATCGGGCATACATGGTCACGGAGATTGTCCAACAGACGACGACAACGACACTCGCCATCAGCCTGTTCGACACATCACTGATAACACTCGTCGTAACTGCTGTGGCGATAGTCGCCGGTGTCTTGACTGCCTTGTACACGGCACTTCAAATCAGGGAGTATCGTGCGTTGAAGGTCCAGCTTCTTAATGCTGTCCGTACTGACTTGGGCAACCTTGGCTTAACGTTCAGAATTAGAAACGGCCGCCAGAGGTCCACTTCCATTGCTGAGGCCAACCACGAATGGGGCCTGTGGTCTAGGTTCTTCTACCGGCTCTTTGGCACACTTGGCCACCAGGAACCCACGTTGAGAGAACTTAACTCATCGGAAGTCTATGACGCTCAATTCATACACTCACAGAAGCAATTGGAGTCCGCAGGAAAAGCTGTAACGCTCCCGCTGAAGCTCGACGCTGGTGAAACCAAGAACTTCCATGTAATCTTGGATCGAAGTGATCCCGATCAGAGACATCACCTAGTCATTTCGACGACTGACAGGAAGTTCGTCAAGAGACTGAATCCAGCCCTTTTCCGGGGGAATTTCGTGCACAGCATTAGGCTGATGGGTGACTAGGCGTCGTAGACTTGTTCATTCCTGTCTTGCAGCAGCATCCTGTTTTGTCATGCCGTGTGTGGGTGAGCTGGTGTGCACACAAATCGGTCCACTCAGATGAGAATTCAAACCACGAGCAACTGCCATCTTCTGTCAAGCAAGCGGGCTAGCACTAACGACATACTCGTTCCAAGATTTCGATCAGGGTGGCAAGTTCTTCTCTTTTCTTTGTTCTCCGTCCCCGGTCCCTGAACTCTTTCTGGATTGCCGCCATCGACTGTAACGTTGTTCGAAAACTATCAGAATCGCTAGAGAGATGCTCACAAGAATGGCATACTGAGGCTGCTCACGAATCAATATCCAAACGGACACTACACTGAACAGAGCCAAGATAAAGGGAAAGAACCAGAAAGGCAGCTGTCGCCTCCTCGGGCCCTCTTGGATCTTTGTGCCTGAAGCAAGAGCGACCAAGACTTCAAATTCTCGGGCGTGATGTGCAGTGAACCAGCAGAGAGAGGACGCGAACAGAGCCTCGAATATGCCCTTAAGCAAGCGTACAGGATCGTGGAATGTTGGAGACCAATACTCATAGAGGGTAGTAACCGAGACAGATGCTGCGAACAGCAATTGGGTGGATAGGACCACTTTTGTCAAACTCCGAGTAAGTGTTTTCGCTATTGCGGCAGCACGAAAGCTACTCAAAGCAATTGCCGAAAGAAGTAGGCCAAGGCCGGGGAAGAAGAGGACGCCTAATCCAGGCGAGAAGTGAATGATGCTGACTGTCTGAGTGATAAACGGGATTTCTTGCGTCACGTTTAGAGTGTGCCGCCGAATCTCTGTAAACACGATCTGGTGAACCGTGTCACCACTCGCAAGAAGATAGACGGGTTCTGTATTCGGATTGAGGAAGATGAGATAGTAGTGTCCGCCCGGGACGTTGATCTCGAATTCATACGCATCCGAAGCCGATTTCGAAACCGTTGAGGGGACTATAACCGCGCCACAGGGGGGCAAGTTCGGGTAAGACACTCCCATCATGGTAAGCTGTCCTTGACTTAGCATCCAGAAGTCGACAGGCCCTCCCTGGGATCTGTATGACACATGCACAGTGCCCGGACTGTCGAGAAAGGCCGTCGTCTGAAGGCACTTTTCACTGTCAATGTGAAATGGGCCGTCGCCAATGAAAGTCGCTGTGCTGCGAGTGGTCACAATAACTGACTCAGTGCTCGTCGACAGCTCTATCCTAGTCGAATTAGTAGAGTAGGACTGCGTGATCGTAGCGGTCGAGACTCGGAGGCTCTCACTGTACCCAGAATATGACAATGCCGCTCCGAGAGCGGACAGCACTATCATCAACGTGACGACTATCTTCGACGTACAGCATCTCGCAGGTGACTATTGCTGTGCCAGACCAACCATATTTCGCCTGTCTGTCTACGGATAATAGATTTTGGGTAATCGGGAAGATCCGCATGGTATTCGTCGTATCACTTCGCGAGCATTGTAATCTGAACCATCATAGGAGAAGCGTCTTGTGTATGCGCACCAACAGACCCACACACAATTCTAGAACAGACGACGTCTAGATTAATACAAGTGGGAAGGAATAGGAGGAGGGTAGCTTTTCGTCGTCGGGTCTCTCGGTGCGTACACATTTCTGGAACGTGCTGCAGCAGGCGCCGCTGTTGACGTGAAGACGTGTTTGCACAAC
>CAZUTN010000028.1:11714-13233 GCA_964623365.1 uncultured Candidatus Bathyarchaeia archaeon | reverse complement strand
GCGTTGCAAGCGTGCAAACGCAACGGGGCATTCGCGATGGGTTCTGGGGTTGGCAGAACGTGGCTCAACGAACGCTTCGAGCTCCCCTACCTGCGGGACGTTCTTCTTGACCACCGCATTCTCGTTGACACGCTTGAAACCGCCACGACATGGGACAAGCTCGAAACACTACATGAGGCCATCAAGGAATCAATCGAGAACGCGATGAAGGCAACGGGTGTGAGCGGGCTCGCGTTTGCTCACGTCTCCCACGCATATCGAGACGGCGCATCCATCTACTTCACATTCGTCGCGCCGCAGGTCAAGGGAAAAGAAGCGGAGCAATGGCTGAGAATCAAGAGAGCGGCGACGGACTGTATCATGCAGAACGGAGGCACCCTAAGCCACCACCACGGCATAGGAAAGGATCACGCGCCCTGGATCACGCAAGAGCTGGGCGTGAACGGGCTTGCCCTTCTTGGAGCCGTGAAACAGCAGCTCGACCCCGAAGGAATAATGAACCCGGGCAAGCTTCTAGAGTCCACCTGAGGTTGGAGTTGAATCATGTCCCGGTCGGTGGCTCGCAATACTGTGTTCATCGTCAATCCCAGATCGGCTAACGGGGCAACAGGAAGGAACTGGACGGGGATTGACCGAGAGATAAGGCGCGGGCTAAGAACAGACTACGATGTCAGATTCACAGACCGCCAAGGTCACGCCACCGCATTGGCAAGTGAAGCGATCAAGGGCGGCTACGAACTCATCGTAGCCGTGGGAGGAGACGGAACAATCAACGAGGTCGTCAACGGATTCTTCGAGAAAGAGAAACCTCTCAACCCCAAAGCTGTGTTGGCCGTGATGTCGATAGGGACAGGCAGCGATTTCGTGAAGACGCTCGAGTTTCCAACGACCCCGTATGAGGCGGCAGAGAGGATAAGATCAGGGAAAGTCTGGCCTGTCGACCTGGGAAGATGCAGCCTCGTTGGTCTTGACGGCGAACAACGTTCAAGGCTCTTCATCAACATCGCTGATTTTGGTTCAGGCGGGGAGGTCGTGGACAAGGTCAACAGAACAACGAAGGTCTTCGGAGGACGTATCTCGTTCCTGTGGGGAATACTCACGACCCTTCCCACCTACAAGAACAAATTGACCAAGTACCGAATCGATGACGGCCCGGAGGAGGAGAAGGTCCTGAACACGTTCGTGGTTGCAAACGGCCGATACTACGGCGGCGGTCTCAAGCCCGCGCCCAATGCACAGCTAGACGATGGTCTCTTCGACATCGTGTCAATAGGAGACGTTGGCTTTCTCGAAGCGGTCTCCAGCTTGGGGAAGTTCAGGAAGGGAACCCACTTAGGAATACCAAACGTCTCCTTCTGGAGGGGGAAGACAGTAGTTGCAGGCTCAGAGGAGACTCAGCTCGTCGAGATGGAAGGAGAGGTGGTTGGACGCCTACCCGCGCGATTCGAGATGCTTCCAAAGGCGATGAACATAATTGTCTAGCGAGAGCACAACTCAACGACGACGCTGACGACGGCGT
>CAZUTN010000028.1:0-11614 GCA_964623365.1 uncultured Candidatus Bathyarchaeia archaeon | reverse complement strand
ATGAACATAATTGTCTAGCGAGAGCACAACTCAACGACGACGCTGACGACGGCGTCCGTCGCTGCGCTTGTGCTTCCTAGACGATCGGCGGTCCGACTGTGAAGTTCTCTGACTTCTTCATGAGCTCCTGGGGGACCTCATAGGAGCCCTGGTAGTGCACGAACTTCTTCTTGATGAAGTTCTCCCACAAGTCTCGGTCCAGGTAGAAGACCCTTGCTCCGCCCAGTTCCGTCTGGAATTCAGGATAGGGCTTGGACTTGTGGGCCCACTGCAGCCCGATGACTCTGAAGCCATTGTAGCTTTCGAAACAGGCCTCCCACACGTCAGCTCCAAGATAGTCGAAGGCGTACTCGGCCTTGGCATAGTATAGGGCGGGTCCTGCGTCGACGCCTCTCATGAAGCTCATCGTGTGAAGGCTGTACGCGATCTTCTCGTTGAACATTCGCGCGTTGGCAAGGCCACCCAACTGCCCGTCGATCATGCCGACGAGTGTGTAGGCATCCTTGATCCTGTGCAGTTTCTGGGCGAGAACTTCGCCGTACGTTCTTACGCCAACTATGTCGTAGAAGTCCTTTGCAACGAACATGTACGGCTTGATCGCTTCCAGTATCTGATCATATTCGTCTTCCCTGAGAGATCTGACGAGCATCTGCTGGCCGCCCCTCAGAGTGACAACCTTAGGCTTCCACGGCCGTTCTTTCATGATCTTCATTTCCGGCACGCCACATCTGAGGATTGGCTCCATGTCCTCGACCTTGACTTTGTGTTCCGGATAAGCAACCTCCTCAGGTGGCGGATAGTAAATCGAACTCATTCTGACTACCTCTCGCTTCCTATTCAGTCCGATTCGTATTAATATGGCTAATCCGATTCTCTCACAGCGTACCCGATTTCGAAAACGACTGTTGTGACTATCACTTCGAGTAAGTTCTCTCTCTACACAAGTTATGGCGATAGCCCGAGCGCACTGACGATAGTCCCGGCCTCTTCCTTCCTGAGTGCGATGTCTCGGATCAAGCCGAGAGCTAGAACCGCTCCTGCAGAAATGTCAATCCCAGATGTATGTCCTCTTGGCAACAGTGTCTCCAAAGCTAGGATCAGGGCGTCTTCATCTCCGCTCGTGGCAGAGTCAATCATTTGGCGCATTTGGTCATCGAGGATCAGGTGTTGCATGTGGTCCAGCAGTTTCGCGCTGATCCAACTCGTCTTCCCTTCGAGAAGTGGGAAGTCCAAGAGAATAGGCGCGCGGCCGACGGTCTTAGCAAGAGAGTTGTAGGTGGCAAGGAATCCTCCCAATGCGTCGTCGCCGGATGGCGTGAATCCTGATCCCAAGCCCACGATCTTCAGCGCAGCTTGACGAAATCGTTCTTTCGCACTTGGGCGTCTGAGGTGCACTATGCCGTCGCAAGCGAAGTCTACCATCCCTGCGTGAGCGAGACCATGAGGGTCCAGCACACTCTGACGCGTGTCTATGATTCTGAGTAGGAATGTAACGGTGCGCAACGCACTTCCGATCTCTGCAAACTCCGGACTGAGTTGGCTTGCAGAACTTGACCGAGCTGAGTAGGACAACGCGCTGCTGAGATCGATGGAAGCGTCTGCCCCTATGCGAACTCCTCTTTCGCCAACGTAGACAGGGTCCAGCGGCTTGACAAGATGCTCAAGGTTGGATATGGAATCAACATTGATAGTTATCGGCGAACGTAGTGGACGATTCGTGACGAAGACGAGTTCGCCCCTCACAGTCCTCAAGTAGAACGAGTTCGAAAAAACGTTCACTAGTTCGCCAATGGTTTCCGAATTCCTGCCGGTGAGCGCCTTGGATGCGAGTAAGCCTATGCAGTTCGCCCGCAGGGTGGTCGGCAAGCCTCGGCCCTTAGAGGCCATACTTCTGCGCGTACGATTTGAGTGCTTGTTTGAAGATCTCTAGCGGGAATGAGATCATCCCGGCGCCGACTTGGCCGATTCCCGCTTCCTTGTGGGCGATCCCCGTGTTGATGGTTGGCGTAATACCGGTCCTGACGACTTTGCGGATGTCGATTCCGGTTGGTGTGCCTTGGAAGTCGATGAACGGGATGATGAAGTACTTGTGTTTCGTGTGTGTGATCTCGTACATCTTCTGGGTGTTCTCAATGGCGTAGGCGACGGTGCCGCCGACCCAGGAAACGATTCCTGGCGCGGCCGCCATTGCGAACCCGCCGAAACCGGCAGTTTCAGTGATGGCGCTGTCTCCCAAGTCGGGGTTTGCGTCCTTCTCACTGAAGCCAGGGAACCAGACGCCTTTGGGCACAGGTGCTGGAGCGGTGAACCATTCATTGTCGAGCCCGCTAACCCAAATGCCTGTGTCCGTTCCGTTTCTCGTCAGTACCGTCACGATCGTGCTGTACTTGATCTTGTGAGCGGCGAGCGTCATCGCTTTCCCGCTTGCCATTCCTAGATTGAGCAAGGTGAAGTTGTTCTGGCCCATGAAGTTGAACGACTCGATCAGCGTCTTCTTGTCGAGTCCGGTTCGCATCATGTAGGGGGCGATCTCTCGTAGGAACAGTGAGGTTGCGGCGTTGTAGCGGTTGTGGCAGTCATCCCCCATGGTCAGCGCTTGGGTGATGATCGGCTTCATTGCGACGCCATCCTTCTCTTTCCGAATTTCCTTGATTGTGGCCTCAAGCGTTGCAGCGAGCGTGTCACGCATCCAGTTCAGTCTCTGGATGACTTCGCTTGAGTAAGCGCCGTACCTGAGAACCTTCCCAATCCCCTCGTTGAGGTTCGAGTAGGTCTTGTTGCCGTACTTGCGATCGTGCACAACGTACACCGGCATGTTCGGTGAGATGATCCCTGCCATCGGGCCGGCTGCGTCGTGATGATGGTTCGGGACGAATGTGATCTGACCAGACTTCGCGAGCTTCTCCGCCTCCGCTCCGTCGCGCGCCCACCCCTCATAGATTGACGCGCCCATGACGGCGCCTTTCATCGGGCCGCTCATACGGTCCCATTCGATGGGAGGCCCCGCGTGTAGAAGCATCCTCTCCTTCATGCCATGAATGGCTTTGCGAGCAAGCCCCATCTCTACCCAGACTGGGTCAGACTCCATCATCCTATCCACGGCTTGCTGATTGGCCTTCTCAATTTCATCCTTGATCTGGCCGGGGTCTAGTGAAGTCACGGTGTGTCGCCTGTTCGTTGAACCCTGTCCAAACTATAAGAAAATTTTGAAAGGCTTTAACTTGAGCTTGCAGATACTGAGCAGCCGAGCAGCGAATTGAGCAAAGTAAGCAACCTGGTGAAGAAGAACTTCCACAGAGACTCGGTCCGACTTCTTCACATCTCAGAGGAAGCAAAGAAGATTGATGGCGTCAAGGACGCCGCTGTGGTCATGGGCACGACTACCAACAAGGAGATCCTGCAGAAGCTCGGCCTTCTCACGGATGAGGGCAGAGCTGCCTCAGAGAGTGACATGATACTCGCCGTGATGGCTGACTCTGAATCGCTCATAGAGAAAGGTCTACAACAGATCGAAGAGATGATTCTGAAGCCGCCGCCAGCCAAGGGCAGAGCTTTCTACAGCGTCGACGCGGCTTTGCAGGCGGTGCCCGATGCCAATCTCGCCGTTGTTTCTATTCCTGGCGAGCACGCAAGAGAAGTCGTCCTGAAACTGCTCGACAAGGGGCTGAGCGTACATCTGTTCAGCGACCACGTTCCGCCGGAGCATGAGCTTGAACTGAAGCAGTACGCGAGAGAGAAAGGCCTGCTCGTAATGGGGCCTGGGGCTGGAACCTCAATCATCGGAGGAAAAGCTGTCGCGTTTGCCAATGTTGTGAAGAAAGGTAGAGTTGGGATCGTCGCCGCCGCCGGAACAGGGCTGCAGGAAGTGACCGTCCTCCTCAGCGAAGCAGGACTCGGAGTTTCCGAGGCATTAGGAACCGGCGGAGGAGATGTCAAGGCGAAGATTGGCGGCATAATGATGCTCCAATCCATAGACGCGCTTGAGCAGGACCCGGAAAGCAGCGTCCTAGTTGCGGTTTCGAAGCCGCCGGACCCTGAGGTGAAGAAGGCCATACTTGAGCACTTGGCTGGGAAGACCAAGAAGCAGTACGTGACCTGTTTCATAGGTCCTGATAGCTACGATATCCCTGCAGGTCTAAGGGGACGCGTGGTTGGGACGAAGACCCTCCACGCGGCCGTCTTGGAAGCCGTTAGGGCCGCGGAGCCAAGCCGCCACGCAGAGATCGCCAAGAGATTCTCCGTCACTCAGAGCGAAATGACGGCTCTGGCGAACAAGATCAGCAAAGGATTGGGTGAGGAGCAGAAGTACGTTAGAGGCCTGTACACGGGTGGAACATTCGCGTACGAATCTCTCGTGATACTTGGGCGGATGACTGGAGATGTATACTCCAACGCCCCCATCGATCCCAAGCTGAAGTTGGCTGACTCCTACAAGAGCGTGAAGGATTCGATCGTCGATCTGGGCGAGGAGGAGTTCACAGTTGGCAGAGCTCATCCCATGATAGACCCAACGATCCGCAAGATGAGGCTCGTTGAGGAGGCGAAGGACCCGGAAGTTGCGGTGATTATCATGGATTTCATGCTCGGCTACGGGTCTTATTCTGACCCTGCGGGGGCAATGCTGGGTGCGATCTCGGACGCAAAGGAGATTGCAGGAAAGGAGGGTAGGGTGCTGCCGATGCTGGCGCACGTTTGCGGGACCGAGCAAGATCCGCAACCTCTCTCAGAGCAAGTCACAAAACTGCGCAATGCTGGGATCGAAGTGTTTCCCACGAACGCGCTCATGGCAATCGCAAGCGCATTGATCTCTCGAAAAGGAAGGATGGATAGCTCGATCATGGAAGACGTGTACGGGAGCTTCCTCAAGGGTTTCTAATGGAGGGAAACGGTTTGGTCGAGAAGATTGTGAAGCTCTTTTCCTCGGAGCTCAAAGTGATCAACATCGGGCTCGAGATCTTCAACGACGCCTTGAAGGCCCAAGGCGTCAACTCCGTTCAAGTGTCGTGGCAGCCGCCTCCGAAACTTGAGAAAGAGTACGAGGACATACTCTCGAAAATACTGTAGGTCGTGGACCCTGCCCAACCCAATCTGTACGTAGCTAGCGTGCCTTGGAGCACAACTAGTGCTTGACATACTTGTCCATGGCGATAGAACGTCAACGTTTCAGTGTGAAACGGCTATATGCCGTCAGGCGCACCCATGGGTGCGATCTGTCATGTCTGACGAGAAACCTCGAATCAAGGTCAACGTCATCAATCCGACACACGCCATGCTTGTTCGTTCCGATTCAAGCTCTTCCCGCAGGGTCAAGAGTCTCCTTCGTAAGGATGCCACGGCCTGAGCTGCAGGTCGTGCATACCGCAACTCGGCTGAACATGCCACGATTCCGAGGCTTCGCGTTCGGGAAAGGTCTCTTCGGCGAGAATCCCCTGGCACTCAGCGTCTTGTCTTCCGGACCGTGGCTTGCTCTGGTTGATTCTGCTGCTTCGCACATTCCAGTATGGCTTCGATCATCTGCTTGTACGTTCCGCAGCGGCAGATGTGGCCGCTTAGGTACTCTCTTACTTCGCTCTCTGTCGGGTTCGGGTTGACCGAAAGAAGATAGTGCGCGGTTAGAACGAACGAAGGTGTGCAGAATCCGCATTGCATCGCGCCTTTCTCAACGAACAGTTTCTGGATCGGAGAGAGCTGTCCTTCAGGTGCCAATCCTTCAGCTGTCTTCACGTCTCTGCCGTCTGCCTCCACCGCTAGCACAAGACACGACTTCACAGGTTTCTCATCGAGAAGGACCGTGCATAGCCCGCATTCTCCTCTCCAGCATCCCGCCTTGACGCTCTTCACGCCGACCTTGTCACGTATGACATCGAGGAGCAGTTCGTTGTCTTTGATCTCTACCTTGCGGTCTACTCCGTTCACTTTGATGTTGATCACTTGCGTCATTCTTCTCATCCCCCGACCAGTCTACGGAACGCCTTGATCGACAGCACCTCCAGCATATGCGATCGGTACTCCGCTTTGGCAAGGACATCAGTCATCGGATCCGCCGTCTTCTTGATCACGTTGACTGCTTCGTCTATGAGCTGATGAACAGGCGTCTTGCGTCTGAACAACTCCTCGATCTCGTGAACTCTCTTTGGCGTGGGCGCGATTGCTCCGTAGGCAAGCCTCACGGTTCGGGATTCAGGCCGCGCAGGGTTCGCGCACAATGCCGCCACGTTTGCGATGCTGAACTCGCTGCTCGACGTGTGTTTCAGGAAGAGGCTCTTGGATTTCTCTGGCGGAGCCTTCAGATGCACCGCAACAGCGAGTTCGTTAGGTTCAAGCGCGGTCTCTGCTACTCCCTTGATGAACTCGGTCACGAGGATGCGTCTTTTCCCTTTCACGCTGGCCGCTTCGATTTCTGCGTCGAAAATTAGAAGCGGTGTGGGGCCGTCGACGAACGGAAGAGCTTCGCAGACATCTCCCATAAGCGTTGATCGATTCCTGAGAACCGGATCGCTGAGAAGAGAGATGCAATCTCGAAGCGCCTTGAATTTCTCTTTCAGCGGTTCGAAATTCAGAAGTTGGTTCATGGTGACCGTGGCGCCGATCGTCAGGCCCTTGGAGCCATCGTCTCTGAGTGCTTGAAGCTCAGCGATTCCCTTGATGTCCACGACCCAGCGAGGTTCAACGAGCCGCTCCTTCATGAAGGCGAACAGTCCAACGCCGCCAGCGAAGACATTGGCTTCATCCTTGTGCTCGTCGAGCAGCCGCAGCGTCTCTTCGAGTGATTTTGGCTTGAGGTACTGGAAGTCTGGCAGCGTCAGGTATGCTGATCCGAACGACATCTCAGTCGCCTCCGCTCTCCTTCAGCTTGCGTTTCGCTTCCTCGATGAGATCGGGTCTCTGCTCCTGTATCGCTCCCCAGACATTCTCGGGTGACATTGGAAGCTTTGTGATCTGGACGCCGATTGCGTGGTAGACGGCATTCGCGATTGCCGGTGCAACTCCGATCATCACAACTTCGCCAAGCCCTCGGGCGCCATGCGGTGCGTCGCTTTGAGGTGTCTCGACGATGATCTCATCCATCTCATGGGCCATCTCCTTGGCTCTGAGTATTCTGTAGTTGGAGAGGTTGGGGTTCACAACCCAGCCTTGCTCGTCGAAGATGATCTGCTCATAGAGCGCGACACTGTGTCCCATGATGAATCCGCCATCGATCTGTCCCTTCACCAGAAGCGGGTTAACGGCCTTACCTACGTCGAATGCTTGAGATCCTTTCAGGATCTCAATCTCGCCAGTCAGTACGTCGATTTCGATCTCGACCCCTGTCGCTCCGAAAGTGTGGAAGATTGTTGGCACGCCTTGGCCTGTGTCAGGGTCAAGATACGTTGTCAGCGGTGACATGAACTTCCCCCGCCCTATTATGGGGCCGCCAATCGAGCTTCCGTTTGGGTACGTGTAGCCGAATACGACTTCGGAGAGCGGGAGCCTGTGCCACGGGCTACCCTTCACGGAGACCTGCTCATTGGCGATCTCCAGATCCTCAGGCTTGACCTTCAGGACTTGCGAAGCGACATCTTTGATCTGAGCTTTGGCGTCGCGGAGGGCGTCCATGACGGCTACTCCGTCAGTGAAGAGTCCTCGACTGCCCACCGTCTGCCAAGTATACGCTGACGTGTCGGTACTGCGTACGAGTCCGACGCGGACCTTCTCGACGGGTATCCCCAGTTCGTCGGCCACGATCTGGCTGAGGCTCGTCGGCGTTCCCTGACCAAACGAGGCCGTCCCTATGATCAGGTCCACTGAGACATCTTCGTTGAACTTCACAATCGCGGAGGCGGCAGCGTTTGGCGGTTGAGCCGGGCCTTTGACACATACCACGATGCCTTTGCCTCTGAATCTTCCTGGTCGAGCCGGCTTCTGAGAAGCTTGACTCCAACCGATTGATTGGGCTACTGATTTCAGGCAACTGACTGGGTCGCCAGCGTCCTCTCGCAGTCGCTCGCCCGTGCCCGTTTCCGACAGCCCTGGTCTGAGTAGATTCTTCAGTCTGAGTTGAACTGGATCCATTCTCAGCTTCTCAGCTGCCATGTCCATCGTTCTCTCGAGCGCCCAGTGGCTCTCCGGGTAGCCGAATCCTCGCATAGATCCTGTGGCCCCCTTCGTTGTGTAGACCGCAAGCGACTCGCAGAAGATGTTTGGAACCTCGTAACATCCTTCGGATGAGTATCCAGCGGCTCGGCACACGTTCACGGTGTAGTCCGCGTAGCCGCCAGCGTCCATTACGAAGCGCGCTTTGTACGCGACCATCTTTCCATCTTTCTTGAACCCAGCTTTGACCGACGCGTGGAATCCCTCTCTGACTGCTGCTGAGCAGAACTGTTCTTTTCTCGAAAGCACGAGCTTGACGGGTCTGAAGCCTGCCCTCTTGGAGAGGAGGGCGACGAGTGGTTCCCAACCGATTCCGACCTTACCGCCGAATCCTCCTCCACAGAGAGGTGCCTTGATTACGATCTTGTCGATCGGTATGCCAAGTGAGAGCGCCATCAGATAGCGTGTTGAGAATGGTGACTGGGTGCTCGTCCAGATCTCAATGGTTCCGTCCTTCCTGTAGTGAGCAACGATGGATTGAGTCTCCATGAATCCGTGGCTAACGTGAGGAATGTAGAACTCCCCTTCAACTACAACCTCCGATTCCTTGAGGCCTCTCTCGACGTCACCCCTCACTAGCTTGAACTGGTTCGCAATGTTTGTACCTGGAACTGGCTTGAAAGCCGTCGAAACCCTGTACTCAGCCATCTTCTCATGGACAATCGGCGCGCCGGGTTTGAGCGCCTCCATCGGGTCGAAGACGGTCGGCAGTGGTTCGTACTCGACCTCAACTTGATCGATCCCTCGTTCGGCGACTTCCAGCGTCTCAGCGATCACAGCCGCCACAGGGTGACCAACCCACCTTACTTTGTCGATGGCGAGTACGTCTCTGTCACCCACATAGATGCCTAGCCTATACGGGAATTCTCGCCCGGTCGCTACAGCGACAACTCCAGGAATCTTCTCAGCCTTGCTCGTGTCTACCCCTACTATCTTCGCGTGTGCGTGAGGACTCGTCACGAGTTTCGCGTGCAGTGTCCCGGGAAGCTCAATATCAAAAGCATAGGTTGCAGTGCCGGTGACTTTGAGGAACGAATCATACTGGGGCATCGATTTTCCAATGTAGCCCATTTAGATCTTCCCGAATTCGCTCGTCGGTTAGGACGAGATCACTTCGCGCTTTAACGATATCGGCTGTTTTATGGTTGCGTCTGGATTATCACAACTAGTATCGTCGGGTATCTAGATCAAAAAAGTCGGGATCAGGGATTCTTCTTCGATGCGTCCAAGATCGCGTCGACTATTTGCCTGTATCCGGTGCATCTGCAGAGTATTCCCTCGATGGCTTCGACAACATCTTCACGTGTCGGAGAGAGATTGCGTCTCAGAAGAGCTTCCGCGGCAAGCACCGCAGCCGGTGTGCAGAAGCCGCACTGGAGTGCTCCGTGCTCGATGAATTCTCTCTGAATGTTCGAGAGCACACCGTCTTTCGCGATTCCTTCGATTGTGGTTACCTTGCGCCCGCCCGCTTCAACCGCGAGTATCAGGCACGACTTGACTGGCGTGTCGTCTAGGAGGACTGTACACAGGCCGCAGTCTCCACGTTCGCACGCAGCTTTCGTCCCCGTGAGTCCGAGCTTGTGCCGCAGAACCCACAGCAATGTCTTGTTCGACTCTGTCTCTATGGTGCGATCAATCCCGTTTACAGCAAGCTTGATCGCATGCCTAGCCAACTTAGATTGCCTCCCAGAGTCGTCGCATCAGTCTCCTCGTCAGAACTTCCACCAAGTTAACGCGGTATTCCTTCCCTCCTCTCACATCTGAGATCGGGGAAACGGTCTTCCTCACGATCGGAATGGCTTGATCGAGAAGCTCATCGAGCGATTTGGAGCTCTCAAAGGTCTTCTCTGCCTCGAACGCTCTAACGGGTGTCGGTGCCACTGACGCGTAGGCGAGTCTAACGGTCTTGCCCGCCTCGCCGGTGGGCGCGACAAGTCCTCCCACGCCCACTACAGCCAAGTCTTCTCCAATTGTTCTGCGAGCCTTCAGGTAGCCGCCGACCGAACCCTTGGGTGGAGTCGGCACATTGATCGAAGTGATCATCTCGTTGTTACCGAGAATCGTCTTCTTCACGCCGGCAAAGAACTCTCGAATAGGAACCGTCCTCTTGCTCTTTCTACTGGCGACGCTGACGGTTGCCTCCAGAACCAAGAGAGCGGGGGCGGAATCCGCTGCAGGGGAAGCATTGCAGATGTTTCCGGCAAGCGTTGCTCGGTTGCGAATCTCAAAGTCTCCGATGGTGCCAACCGCTTCGGCCAAGACCGGGAAGGTTTTCCGTACCGGATCGTGGTGTACGAGCCTGTTCAGCGTCACAGCGGCTCCAATACTCAGTCCGCGTTTCTCGTCGTACGAGAGTTCGTGAAGGTCTTTCACTCCTTTGATGTCGATCACGTTCTTCGGAAGTCGTTCTCTAGCTCGAAGGCTTACGATTAGGTCTGTTCCGCCGGCGAGCAGCTTTGAGTCCTGTCCGTGTTTGTCCAAGAGTTCGAGGGTTTCTTGGAGCGTTTGCGGGGCTAAGTAGTCGAACTTTGGAAGCATCTTCTTCACCTCATCCGCGCTAGGAACTCCGGTTTCTGCTGCTTGATCGCGGTCCAGACGCTCTCGGGCGTCATTGGAAGGTTGAACATCTGTACTCCGGTCGCGTCAAAGATCGCGCTGGCGATAGCGCCCGGTATTGACAGCATAGTGAGTTCTCCGACGCCTCTCGCGCCGTACGGGCCGTCCATCTGAGGATTCTCAATTATCGTGACGCGGTGCTCGTCCGGCATGTCGGATGCTCTGGCGATCTTGTAGTCGGTGAAGTTGCTGTTGAGCGTCGAGCCGTCTTGGTTGTAGATGTAGCCCTCCATCAGGCCGATACTCAATGACTGCAGCACGCCCCCGTAGACCTGCCCTTGGACTAGGAGCGGGTTGATCGCCTTTCCAATGTCGAATGCAGACGCGACCTTCAGCGTCTTGACCTGTCCGGTTTCAACATCGACCTCAACCTTGACTGCCTGAGCCCCGAAGGTCCACTTGAGCGCAGGCAAGCCTTGGCCTGTCTCAGGGTCAAGGTACGTGAGTCCGCGCGGAACATATCCTCCTCGACCGATCACCGGGCCGCCGATTGCTGTGCCATTCGGGTAAGTGTAACCCATCGCGAACTGCTGTAGTGGAATCCCTTTCTCGGGCTGTCCTTTGGGGAAGACCCCCTCGTTCTCAAGTACTAGGTCTGCTCTCGGAACCCTGAGGGCCTGCGCTGCCATCTCAAAGATCTGCTCTCTCGCGTCGCGAGCAGCCGCGATGACGGCTCTGCCTTCCATGAAGAGATTTCTGCTAGCAACCGTCTGCCACGAATAAGGTGTCAGATCCGTAATTCTCTCCGGAACCACGCGTATCTTGTCGACCGGCATGCCAAGCTCTTCCGCCGCCATCTGAGCGAGGCTGGTTGTAGTTCCTTGGCCTATCTCGGTCACGCCAACAGAGAGGTTGGCGCTCCCAT
>CAZUTN010000027.1:0-13658 GCA_964623365.1 uncultured Candidatus Bathyarchaeia archaeon | reverse complement strand
CGGCTTGCAGAAAGAGGGAGCGCTTGTCCCAACGGTTCAGGCGATCGATGCAGAGTGGCGTCAGGTCCGCATAGTCCCCGATTGCACCCATCAGCATCACTCGTTCAGCCTCCCTCCTGAGCCCTGAACTCAAATGACGGAACGTCAGTTCCGCCGTCGAGACATCACCGGTTACAAGTTGGACGTTCCGATGCTCGGGGAAGGAAGCAGCCGTGTCTGGGTGATGGTCGACGTAGAGGACTTTGCCGCGCCACCGAGACAGCTTACTCACGACAAGCTCCTTCGCAAGCTCGCAGAGCGCTATATCGAGAACCGCCAGATCTGTTCGTGCGTCAAACTGGTCGAGGTCTCGTAACAGGCTACATGGCTTACTGAAGAAGACATGGGAAGAGGGATTGGTCATCCGCAGAAGCGAGGCACTGCAGACTCCGTCAGCATCCTCATGCGCTATGATCTGCATTGACGCTCCAGACTCATGAGGATGGCCTCGACTATTTCAGGCAAAGCGTTTCATAGCCGTCGACTTGGCAATTCTTAATTCGCTCCGCATCACGCTCTGAGTGGGTAGACTTGGCTCACCCCAGCCTCTTCGATCATCCTCTGGTCAACGTGGAGTCGATCGAGAGGCGAACCTATCAGGAAAGGGTGGCCGAGAACGCACTCCGCGGAAACACGCTCGTCTCGATACCTACTGGGCTGGGGAAATCGCTGATCGCAGCCCTGGTCGCCGCCAAGAGACTGGAACAGTATCCGGAGAGACGCGTCGTGATCTTGGCGCCGACGCGACCACTCGTCGAGCAACATTACAGGACATTCAAGCGACTGCTACGGCTTGGCCCTGAAGACTTTGCCTGCGTGACAGGGCAGACTCCGCCTGACGACAGGAACATGGCGTGGGGAAGAAGACTGATCGTTTCGACGCCTCAGGTCTTTGTGAACGACCTAGTATCCCGGAAGACCGAACTTGCCGACATTTCTCTGCTCGTCTTCGACGAAGCGCACCGAGCGGTAGGCGACTACGCGTATACGTACATTGGAGAGCGATACAGCAAGGTAGCGCGCGGTCTTGTCTTGGGGCTGACAGCTTCTCCAGGATCCAGCAAGGAAGCCATACAGGAAGTGTGCAAGAACCTCAACATCACGCGCGTCGAGTCTCGCACAATCTCAGACGCTGACGTGAAGCCGTTTGTCGGGGGAATCAAAGTCGAATGGGTCCCCGTGCAACTTCCGCCAATCTTCAGAGATGTGAAACGGATCCTAGACGACTACGTGAGAGAGATGCTGAAAGGGGTGAGAGACTACGGGTATCTCCCCACCGCCGACGCCGACAGGATTCGTCTCCGCGACATCCTGCAGGCAAGAGAGAAGATCCGAAGTGACATGATCCATGAACCAGCCGCCAAGGAGTTGCTCAGAAGAATTTCCTTCGGCCTGTATTCGTCGATTCATGCGCTCAAGTCGATGGAACTGCTTGAGACGCAAGGTTTCTCGCCGCTGAAAGCCTACCTCGACGGGTTACAGGAGCGACTGAAGAAGCGAGCGATGCCTTGGCTTCGCGCATTCCTCCAAGATCCGAGGATCGTGAAGGTTTCACAAATGGCGTCGGAGGAAGCAGCGAAGGGAAACGAGCATCCGAAGATGCAGGTCCTCATCTCAAGAGTCAGGGAGACGCTAGCGCTGGGCTCAAGGCGGGTCATGATCTTCACAAACTACAGGGTCACCGCTGCTAGGCTCGTTGAGGAACTAGGCAAGGAGCCCGAGATCTCCGCAGTCAGACTCGTAGGACAACAGACAAAGAGCGCCGACAAGGGCCTCTCTCAGAAGCAGCAGACGATGCTCCTTGAGGACTTCAAATCAGGTCAGTACAACGTGCTCGTCGCTACTCAAATCGGTGAGGAAGGCCTCGACATCGTCGAATGTGACGAAGTGATATTCTACGATACCGTGCCGAGCGCGATCCGATACATTCAGAGGAGAGGAAGGACGGGAAGAAAAGGGCCTGGAAAAGCCACCGTCCTAATGGCCATAGGAACCAGAGACGAGGCATACTATTACATCTCACGACGAAGAGAAAGAATGATGGCTGTCGCGTTGAAGCAGGTCGCCGCACAGGCGGCTCGTACAGATACCGGGCCAGACCAGCCTAACCTAGAGGAGTTCCTGAAGGAAGAACAGATGAGGGAGGTTTCGCAGAAACCGACGATCGTCGTCGATTCACGTGAGCTTGGCTCAACGACCACGCGGGAGCTCTCAAAGTACGATGTCCTCATCACTCAGGAGACATTGAGCATCGGCGACTTCATCATCTCCGACCGAACAGCCATAGAGAGAAAGACCGTTGAGGATTTCGTAGCCTCGATAATCGACGGACGACTCTTCGAGCAGATCTCTAACCTCAAATCGGCATATGAGATGCCCATCCTACTGATTGAGGGGGAAAGCTTCCAGACATCACGCAACATCGCGCCCGAGGCGGTCATGGGAGCCGTTGCAAGCGTGATAGTGGACTTTGGCGTGCCAGTAGTGTGGACTCGAAGTCCGTCGGAAACTGCTCTCCTGCTGCTGTCGATCGCGAGGAGAGAGCAGTCAAAGTGGGAGCGGCGCCCCAGAATACGGATGGAGCGAAAGCCGGAGTCGCTTGCCCATGAACAGGAGTTCGTTGTCGCCGGGCTGCCGCTTGTGGATGCGGTCCTCGCTAGGAGATTGCTGAAGGCATTCGGAACCGTCGAGAGGGTCTTCCTAGCCTCTGACAAAGAGCTTCAGAACGTGAATGGGATAGGCAGGAAGATCTCAGAGCGGATAAGAAGGCTAGTTACCTTGCCGTACCGAGAGGACGACACGACCGCGAGCGGCTAGACACGCGATCGTAACTCGGCAAACACATATGGTCTCCAGCAGCGTATCTAGTCCAAGAGTGTCAGCTGCCGTTGACTGAACTCAATTCTATGCTCGAAGAGTACGGGGCGATGGTGAACCGACAGATCGAGAAATATCTTCCCAGAACAGGCCGACCCGTCACGCTCCACCAGCCGATGTGGGAACTTCTTGATCGCGGAGGAAAGCGATTCAGGCCCGCCCTGACACTTCTCTTCTGCGAAGCGGTCGGAGGTCAAGTGAGAAAGGCTCTACCTGCCGCAGCCGCCGTGGAGATCCTCCACAACATGACTCTGATTCACGACGACATTGAGGATCAGAGCGAGCTACGGAGGGGGAAGCCGTGCATTCACATAATGTTTGGGTTGCCAGCAGCGATCAACTCGGGCGACGCGATGCTGATCAAGGTCTTCGAGGCCGCCGAAGACGGACCACCCAGTGCGGCGACCAAGAATAGGCTGATCAAACGATTTGCCGAGAGGGCCTTCCAGATCACGAGAGGTCAAGCGCTCGAATTCGAATTAAACAAGCGAGAAGACTTCACTGATGAGGATGTCATCGAGGTGCTCCGAAACAAGACGAGCGCGCTTGTTGCCTTGGCTTGCGAAGTTGGCGCAATTGTCGGCGGAGCAACGAAGAGTCAGTTCGCAGCTGCAACAAAGTTCGGCGAATCCACGGGTGTAGGGTTTCAAATCGTTGATGACCTCCTGAACGTGGTCGGCGATGTTCGCAAGTACGGGAAAGAGATTGGCGGCGACATAAGAGAAGGCAAGAGGACAATCATGGCCGCTCACCTCGTCAAGTCTGCCTCGGCAGAAGACAAGGATCGATTCGTGGCAATGTTGGGGAAGCCAACGATTACGCTAGAGGAGATTTCTGAGGCGATCGAGATGTACAGGAGATGCGGATCATTGGACTACGCAAAGAGGATCGCGGACCGCTACATCGAAGACGGGTTACGAGCCCTCAAGAGGATACCGAAGTCCAACGCTAGACAGATGCTTGAAGCGCTTGCTCGGTTCCTGGTCCAAAGAGAGTTGTAGGAAGGCAGGCTAGCGTACGAATCGCGTGTGCGAAGCCAGACGCAGACTTATTACCTCGTCAGCAATCCGCGACCGAAGAAAACGCAAGATTCTGGAATCGGCCGGTGAACAACACGGACAGCGGAAAACCGAAGCTCGATGCGAAGCACTCGCTTGCTCTACTGCTCAACCCTTGTTGGAAGACCCTTGCCCGCTATTTGGCAGCTGAATGTGAGAAGTGCGGACAGGAACGACTTCTCTCAATCTTCGACAGGTACTCGAGAAGTGAACACGATGTCTGTGAACATTGCTCGTTGGCATCAAAGATCATGGCGTCTATGGTTCGTGTGTTCTTTTTTCGTCTCGGAGTCGGTGAGAACGCGACAAGAGAGCTATTGAAAGATCGGCTCGTCCGTAGATGCATGCTGAGCGTGGTTGAAGGAATCGCCCATTTTGGGGTAATGTATCCGCAGCCCGCCGGTGCGCCAATCACCATTGTCTGGAACTTCACCAACCGATGCAACCTCAACTGCTTGCACTGTCATCAGGACTCTTCCCCTGCATGCTCAAACCCAGAACTGACGACTTCCGAGGCTTTCGACGTGATAGACAACATAGCCGACGCCGGCGTAGCCATAGTGACCTTCTCTGGAGGCGAACCTCTGCTGAGGCCCGACCTCTACGACGCGATTGAAAGAGCCGACGACCGCGGCATGCTGTGCACAATCGCATCCAATGGAACTCTGATGACTCCCCGAGTGGCCGAGAAGCTTAGCCAAGCCGGCGTCAGACGAGTCGAGATAGGTCTGGACGGTGCAACGGCGGAAACACATGATTTCCTGAGAAACAGGCCTGGGAGTTTCGAAGCGACTCTCAGAGGAATACGAAGTTGCGCAGAGATAGGCTTTGACGAGCTAGCAGTTACAATGACCCAGCACTCGAAGAACATCAACGAGTTGGAGGCGACCATGGAGTTGGCGGAGAAGCTTGGAGCGACAAGATTCTACCTGAACCGACTCATACCTGCTGGTCGCGGAGTTGAAGCGTCCTATCTTGATGTGACGCCTTCAGACAGGATCAAGGCTCTGGAAGCGTTGTACAGCAAGTTCTACGCGAGCGTACTGAACGGGACCGGCCTGCAATGCTATGCTCGAGGAATGACCTACTACGCCCGCCTCTGCTACGAACGGTCAAACGGCAGAATCTTCACAGTCAGCGAAGCATTGTCCGGGTACGAAGAAATGTTCCAAGCCAAATTCGGATTGGAGGTCTCCAAGATCGTGAGGAAACTGGCGACAGGGTTCGGCGGGTGCTCGGCTGGACTAACGTACGCAGGACTAACCGCTTCCGGCGACCTGCTTCCCTGCGTTCCAGCCGCAATCGAACTTGGCAATCTCCTCGAACAGGACCTCAAGGAAATCTGGATTCACAATCAACTGCTGAACTACGTCAGAAACCGGAAGGCGCTCAAGGGTTCCTGCAAGGTGTGCGAGTTCGGCGAGCTGTGCGGTGGTTGCAGATTCACGGGATATGTCACCCACGGAGACTGGCTGGGTCCGGATGCTTCTTGTCCTTTCGGCCCTAAGCGATGAGCGCTCCCGCATCTGGCGCGCATCCCAACCTTTTGAAGCACCCCGCAACGCTAGCTGGCTGCGCAATGTGACGATGAATGAAACGACTGACGTTGGCTGACTAGAAGACGCTACGTTACTCGCTGGGATCCTTGTACGAGCCCACGCTTCGAATAGAGTCAGGAGAGACCGTTCTGGTTGAGACTAAGGATGCTTTCTCAGGTCAGATAGAGAATTCTCAGGACCGACTCGACGCCGCCGCGATTGCATTCTCAAACCCAGTGACGGGTCCAATCTATGTTGAAGGCGCCGAGAAAGGCGACTCGCTCGCGGTTCAGATCAAGGAGATCAAGCCGACTCGGGGGCAGGGCGCGACACGTATCCCTTCATGGTGGGGGGTATCTACTGGCGCCGGCACATCATGCTTACCGAGGCTTTCTCGGCGTGAGTCTTCCCCATGGAACAGGCATGCCGCTGGAAGAAGCGGTGAGAATCGCATTCGTAGAGCTGATTCGGTCGCTTGAAAACGACTACGGCTTCGACCGGTGGGACGCCTATCAACTGTGCACGCAGGTCGCGAAGGCCGGAATTGGAAACGTTTGGACCGTCGCTGCAAAATTCCGAAAAGGCACCTTCAAACTCCTCACACACAACCATAATAGACACTGACGCGTCAAAGCTCGTGACGCTCCAGTGGGAAGACTTGTCTCTACACGTGAGCGGCTCCTGCATGAGAGGGCCAACCTTAAGCTAGCCCTCCAAGTGTATTCAAGAGGGCCAGGAAAGGCGCGTTCGATGCCAAAGCCGGCCAGGTTCAGCGAGACCGTCCTTCAGGCCGTCGACGACGGTTTGTTGGTCCCTGGCGAGATCGTTAGACAGGCTATCTACGAACGCATCGAGAGAAGCTACCAGCTCACACGCGAGGAGATCCCCGAGAAGCTTGCGATCTTCCAAGAAGCACTGCAAGACCTGCTCGGCGAAGCCGCCAACGTCATGGAGAAGGTGATCGCCAAAAATCTCTACAGCAGCCTCGGTCTGGACTTTGTGGAAGATGCAAACTGGACTCTGGTCGACTACGTCGACCATGCAAGCAAGGCTGCAGGAGGAACCTAGGCGCATGGATCATGTCCACTCACGATCAGCGTCTTTCGTTGGGACCGGGGTTCGTGTACGCACAGCGGTCATTCAAATTCAGATGCACACAAGATGCTTAGCAACACGGTCTTGACAATTCTTTTCTGAGCGTATGCCCAAGACGGCACGAACTGCGATGAATGCGACGAATCATCTACTCACGTCGGTCCTCGGCGGAGAGATCGTAACCCTGCTAACGCGCAAACTATCCAACACGCCGCCCATGCTGGTGGGCGCAACCCACTACGGATACCCGTTTCCTTGGCTCATTCGGCTCCAAGTACCACCACAATCCTTCCCTTGGAGGATCGCCCCGCTAAACTTCCTCGCCGACATAGCCGTCTGGTCCATAGTGGTGGGGGTAGCGCTTCTCGCGCTGCAAAGGGCAAAGCAGTATCTCCGCCGGATGAACGCTGAATAAGAGTTCTTGGCTGTGGGGGACGGCGGGAGTCTTGTCTCAGCATCTCGACTTGATTCAGGCTTTGCGTGTGCGTGTCCGGACAGGACAGACACCCAACTCTTGGAGACGACCCGCGACCAAAGTGTGGATATCCTCCGCCACCTTCTCGATCGGTCGATTTGAGTCAACGAGCAGGAGTTCTCCTTCTTCTACAAGTCTCAGGTACTCTTCCCTGACCCGGCGCTGAAGTGCCAACTTCTCCAGGACGCTTCTCTTCCTCCTTATCCTACTCAGCCCCGTCTCAGCTGAAACGTCCAAGTATATCGCGAGATCCGGCTTGTCGGCAAACCGGTTCATCTCACGAATCCAATTCAGGTCCACTCCTTGGGCGCCCTGGTAGGCTAGCGATGCATACATGTAACGGTCACACACAACGATCCTGCCGGCGGCGAGCGCAGGGCGTATCTCAGACTTGAGGTGCAGGAATCTGTCAGCGGCAAAGAGAAGCGCCTCCACCTCGGGGGATATTTTCTCCCCGTCAAGGAAGCTTCGGCGAATCAGCCTGCCAATGGTGGTTCGGCTAGGCTCGGCGGTGGGATGAATCCTGTATCCCTCGCGTCTCAGGGCCGAGCAGAGCGCCTTGGCTTGGACGGTCTTTCCTGCGCCATCCCCGCCTTCCAAGACGATGAAAGCTGTTCCAAGCTGCTCCGGCATGATCCGACGCCCCTACACTTCGGACGTGTCCTCCCGGCACGAGGAATGTCTGGACGATTAACCGCAGAGGCCCCGCTTAATCGTTTACTTCCTGGCGATGCAGCTCGCCGCCTAGGGCCCCCAACGCGCAAGAGCTTTCGCAGACTGTTCGACAGTCTCTGAGACAGCCCTGCCCGCTGTCTTTCTGACGCTCTGGAACCTGATAGATCTGAAGCCGCGTCCTCTGGATCTCGTCTATGGGCCGGAGCAAAGTTATTCTGATCAAAGCTCGGAAGCTCTGGGAAGTTGAGGAATTCCTCGAACCTCCCTTGGAAGTCGTTGCGAATGGTGTGAATGAATATGAAGGATAGACACGCTCACAGCTACTGGGGATTTGTAAAAGATCCAATTCACGGTTACATTAGGCTCACAGAAATCGAGAGGAAAATGCTTGATACCGGCCCGGTTCAGAGGTTGAGGAGGATCAAGCAGCTTTCGGCAGCCGAATACGTGTATCCTGCTGCAACGCACACTCGTTTTGAACATGCCCTCGGAACAATGTACTTGGCCGGAGTCATAGCTGAGAATCTCCCCGTGGATCTCGACCAAGACGAAAGAGCATCGCTGAAGGTCGCTGCTCTACTGCATGACGTAGGTCATGCGCCTTTCTCGCACCTCTTCGAGCCCATGTTGGTGAAGTACGTTGGGAAGACGCATGAGGACATGTCCACACGAATCATCCTCGAGTCAGAACTCTTCGACGCACTCGTGAGTGAGGGTTTGGATCCGAAAACGGTCAGCAAGCTCTGTGTTGGGAAACTGGAGAAACCGAAACGTGCATTCCTTGATCAAATCATCCAGAGTTCGGTCGACGTGGACAAGATGGACTTCGTACTTCGCGACTCGTACCACACAGGTGCCGGGTACGGGGATGTTGACATCTTCCGCCTGATCTACACAATGGATGTTCTCAACGGCAACTTGGCGGTCGACGTGACCGCACTCTCCACACTTGAGAGCTTCATCCTAGCGAGGCTGGAGTCCTTCAGGACGATCTATTTTCACAGAACCTCACGCGCAGCGCAGATAATGCTTCTGAAGGCGCTGGAGTACGCGAGGGATGATCTGGGCATCTGTACACTAGATTCGGTTGACGAGTACTTGGCGCTCGACGACGACGCCGTGTGGGCAGTGCTCCGCAAGAACGAGAAGTCCAAAGCCATCGTCGAGGATCTCAACCGGCGAAAACTGCTCAAGTGTGCATACGAGAAGACGTTCTTTGTGAAGGACGAGTTCCTTTCGAGCCTCTTCACTAAGGAGACGGTTCGCGTCAAGATGGAGGAGGAGATTGCGCACAAGGCGAACGTTGACATCGCGAATGTCAGCATAGACCTTCCGTCGCTTCCGTCGGTTCCGTACCACTCGGCGGTGGAGCTTGAACCCATGGACATTCCAGTCTTCTATAGGGGGCCGAACGGCGAGAAGATACCTCAGAAGATATCTGAGGTCTCAAAGGTCGTTGACGTCTTGATGGCCTATATGAACATCATCAGAGTCTACACGGTTGAGCAGAACAGAGAAGAGGTTCGAAAAGCCGCTGTCAGCGTGCTTGGAGAATCGCCGCTCTCGAGCCTCGTCTCGTACTAGCAACCCGAAGCGGACTTCCTCAGGTCGTCCAGCAGTCTGGCGTAGACTCGGAGCGCCTCAGGCTCATCAATGACCGTGTTGATAGAGACGACGGCGATCTTTCCGAAAGACCCAGCCGCCCTCTCGGCGAGTGCCCTACTGGCCATCAAGTACTTCGCGCCCAAGAGAACAGATGATCGCCCTGCTTTCTCCTCCCCAATTCCCGGCATGGCCAGTGCCACTGTGCCAAGCTTGCTGGCTCCTTCATAGAAGAAGATCAGAACGGCGTTCTCAAGTCTGACGAGGTTGGCATGGAAGGTGACGTTGTTGCGCTCAAACTTCGCGTCTATGGATTCCAATCCTGGCATGGCGTGTCGTCTCCCGCTTCACCATCCGACAGGCAAGGCTCACATTTCAATATGTACATTCGCCCGTATCCAAGGTGCTGCTAAGAAACGGGTGTGCCGGCGCAGTGCGAATCGCGGTAATCTCGGACATACACTCAAACTACGACGCCCTACAAGCGGTTCTGTCAGCCATCGGCGCCTACGACGCTCTGGTCTGCCTCGGGGATCTCGTTGGGTACGGCGCGCAGCCTAACGAGGTTGTGTCCGCCGTCAGATCGCTGAAACCAGACGCGATAGTCATGGGAAACCATGACTACGCGGTCTCAACCGGCGACACGTCGGGCTTCGTCCATCACGCGGTCAAAGCCGTCGAATGGACGCGCAAAGAGGTTTCGTCCGAGAATCTGCGCTACATCTCTAGCCTACGCGCAAAGGCAACCTTCGTGGCGGAAGGAATCAAGATCGCTCTAGTTCACGGAAGCCCAAGAGACCCGCTCAACGAGTACATCTACCCAGACGCACCTGAGTTCATACTCAGAAGCTTGGTTGATGAATCGGGAGGAAGCGTACTACTGCTCGGGCATACACATGTCCCTTTCAGTCATAGGCTGGGTCCGAAACTGATCGGAAACCCTGGCAGCGTAGGTCAACCCAGAGACGGAGACCCTCAAGCAAGCTACGCCGTCCTTGAACCATCCGCCGAAACCGAGTTTCAGATACACAGAATCAGCTACGATATCGACGCGGCTGCGAGCAAGATAGAGGCAAGAGGGCTTCCAAAGCTTCTGGCCGATCGGCTGTACATAGGATTCTGAGTCTGAAGATCGCTCCTCATCCCGCAAGCAAGAGCGATAGTTACAGCACTTGCGACTACACGTGGCGAGCCACACCACATGATCTGGAAGGATACAAATGAACGATCTTCAGAAGTTGTCAAGAGATCAGGAATCAATCACGTCTGCTTCCAAGCTGAAACGCCACTCTGATGTCACTCTTTGCGCAGTGCGACGACCGGATCTAGCCTAGAAGCTCTCCACGCGGGATAGGCGCCCGCCAGCATACTGACGACGACTGAGAATCCCAGTATGAAGAGGAAGTTCTCCAGTGTGTAGAAGGGCGGGACGTAGGAGATCGTAGCTCCGCCCATCGTCATCTCGCTGGTGACTTGTGATCTCACCTGCCCTGCAATAACGGCCATGCCATATCCCAAGCCTACGCCGATGGCGTCGCCGAGAAGCCCCCCAATGAGTCCTATGAGAGTGGCCTCACCGAGGAAGACGCCGAGTATTCCGCGTTTCTTGAGTCCGACCGCCTTGAGAAGGCCGATCTCCCTCGTTCTTTCCATGACGGAAGTGTAGAGGCCCGCAAAGATTCCAACGGAAGCGACTATCAAGGACACAGACGCGACACTGCCAAGAAACACCGAGAACGCGCCCAGCACGTTCTGGATGAGCGCAATGAGCGTCTTGGACGTGTAGACCTCGAAGGATTTTCCATACAGGCGACGGATCTCGCTGGCGACCTGCTCGGCCTTCTCGGGGCCAGTGGTTATCACGTTCACGCCGCTGTAGTCGCCCGCCGTACCGAAGAAAGAGGTTGCCGCCGGAAGCGACATGAAGGCCATACGATCAATGGGAAGAAACATACCTGACGTGCCCATCTCCGCCAAGATCCCTCTCACGACGAAGCTCCGCTTCACGGTCAGCTGTTGCGTCTCCTTGACGGTCGTGAATGAGACGGTTACCACGCTTCCAAGCCGTGCGAATGGCCTCGGCTTGTCGGGAGGATACGCTACCGAGTGGCCCAATACGATCCCTATCGAGTCATGCGGCGCGACAAGGGTTCCCTCTTCAACCTCAAGGGTTGGAAAGATCTCCTTCAGGTACCTCTGATCCGAGCCTGTGACCAGCACTGTCGTGGTTGCTCCGGCGGACTGGGCGGTAGCCGTTTGTTGCACATATGGAATAGCGATCTTCACACCGCTTATCTGTCTGATGACGGAGGCGGTCTGTTCCGTGATCCGCATCGTTGACTCCATGCCCGGCAGCACTATGACAACGTTCGCGCCGAGCGTTCCGAACTGGCCGCCTATGTACTGGTACATGCCTGTAGTGAGACCGTTGAGAGCGGTCATCAAACCTGCACCGATCACAACCATCGCGATTGTGAGAATGGCACGTAGCTTTCGCTCCCTCATGGCGCCGAAAGAGTAGCCGAGCAGATCAGTCGGCTTCAACCTGGAATCCGCTCCACCTTGCTTATGCGTCCATCCCTGAGATGTATCACACGCTGCGTCTCGTTGGCGACTTCCGGGTTGTGGGTGACCAAGATGAAAACTGTGCCTCGCTCCTCGTTGATGCTCTTCAGGAGAGTAACGATCTCCGCGCCCGTCTTCGAGTCGAGATTCCCCGTAGGTTCGTCGCCGAGAACGATCAGAGGCTCGTTCATCAAGGCGCGCGCGACAGCGACCCTCTGCTGCTCGCCTCCGCTCAGCTCCGTAGGTTTGCGCGTGACCTTGTCACCGAGACCAACCTTTTCGAGAAGCTCACATGCCCGCTTCGTCCGCTCAGCCCGAGACTTGCCAGCAATCACTCCTGGAAGCGCAACATTCGCAAGGACAGAGGTCCGCATAAGCAGATTATGCGCCTGAAAGATGAACCCGAGTTTATTATTTCTGAAATCCGCGAGCTGATTCTCATTCTTGCGGAATAGGTCCGAGTCTTCCACGAATACGCGCCCCGACGTGGGTCGGTCGAGCGCGCCTAGGAGATTAAGGAGGGTAGACTTGCCGCTTCCAGACGGCCCCACGATCGAGATGAACTCGCCCGCCTCGATCTCAAGGTCAATGCGATCAAGAGCAGGAAAATCCACGGAGCCGATCCTGTAGACCTTCGTCAGATTCTCGGTACGTATGAGAGGTTCGCTCCGCATTTCCCGCTCGCTAATCCCGCTAGCTGTCTCAATCGTCATGTCGTGGGGCGCAGAACTGAAACGGATCGGCTTAAAGGTTGCCGCCAAACCGGTGACGGTTCTGGGGGATCACATCACACGCGCCAGAGCACCAAGGTGCTATTCGCGCGCTTCGCATCCATTCACCAATCAGGGAAAGGTCCTCATAGACCCTTGTGTTCGATTTGAGCAAGGCCCCCGGGTTGCGTGCAGGAAATCAAGTCCATGGAATACAAGTGGGTTGTACTCACCGTCACCGCGGTAGGCATGCTCATGTCCGGCATAAACTTGCGAGTCGTCATCATAGGCCTTCCGACGATTGCGACGGCCCTTGACGCTGATCTCGAGACGGTGCTATGGGTGACGCAGGCCTACCAGTTCGTAGTCACAATCGGACTCCTCGTAGTCGGGCGACTGACAGACATGTTCGGACGAGTCAGAATATACAACGTGGGCTTCGTCATCTTCACAGTCGGATCCGCGCTTTGCAGCCTCTCGCAGAACGGCGAACAACTGATCATTTTCCGACTCATTCAGGGGGCGGGGGCAGCAATGCTCGTCGCAAATAGTATCGCGTTGATCACCGACGCCACGCCTCTCACGCAGCTCGGGTTCGCAATAGGCGTCAACCAAATAGTCTTCCGCGTCGGCTCGGTGCTGGGCCTGACGCTCGGCGGAGCTCTGATCCAGCTCGCCGGGTGGCGATCCGTATTCTACATGAACGTTCCGGTAGGAATCTTCGGAACCTTGTGGGCGTACATCAGGCTGAAGGAAGCCTCGCCCCGCACCAACCAAGAGAAATTCGACCTATCGGGCTTCCTTGCATTCACCATAGCCCTAACCTCCCTGCTTCTCGCAGCAACGTACAGAACCATGGGTGCTGCGTATCTCTCATTCGCAGCCGTACTCGCCGTGATCAGCGCAGTCTCGTTTGGATTCTTCCTGCTCCAAGAAAGGCGGGCTAGTGCTCCACTTCTCGACCTGAAACTGTTCTCGGAAGGTCCGTTTGCGGCTGGGAATGTCAGTCTGCTGCTCATGGCGC
>CAZUTN010000026.1:0-13682 GCA_964623365.1 uncultured Candidatus Bathyarchaeia archaeon | reverse complement strand
CCCAAAGAGACCTGCCATGTCACCAATCGGAAAACTCGTTTGCGTTCATCGAAAAACTCCAAAAACTTATAAGAGCATCAGCGATCCCCGCTTTACCGAAACATCGTTGAAGAAACTAGAAGGCACTTACTGCGTTATGGTCACGCCATTTGGCAACGATGAAGAAATAGAAATTGAAGGATTCAAGTCAAACATCGACTACTACATTGAAAATCGCGTGCACGGTCTTGTCGTAGGCGGAAGCACGGGAGAGTTCGCAACACTACATCCAGAAGAACTCAAGAAGATAATCAAAGTCGCGGTTGACCAAGTCAACGGCAGAGTCCCGCTATTGGCAGGAACAGCACACTGCTCAACCAGATACGCCATCGAATTGTCACGCTACGCAGAGAATGTTGGCGCGGATGGTCTACTCATAGTGCCGCCATTCTACAGTCTGCCCAGTGAGAATGCAATCTACGAACACTACAGCGCCATCTCGAGCACCGTCAAAATACCGATAATGCTGTACAACAACCCGTTCACAAGCAAGGTCGATATGAAACCAGAACTCATCGCGAAACTTTCAAAGCTTCGTAACATCACGCACGTGAAAGAGAGCAGCAGCGACATAACCAGAATATGGAAGATACGCGCGCTGACAGACGACAAGCTTACGGTGTTCTGTGGGGCGGACAATCTGGCCCTTGAATCGTTTGTCATGGGCGCTAGAGGATGGATATGCGTCGCAGCGAACATCCTGCCCGGAGAGTGCGCTGATCTCTACAACCTTGCTATTGTCCAAGGAGATCTTGAGAAGGCCGCAAAGCTATACAACAGACTCCTGCCTCTCTGCAACCTGCTTGAGGACACCGGCATGTTCGCCGGATTGTCCAAGGCGGGGCTGGACTTGCTTGGAAGAAGCGGCGGAAGACCGAGAAAACCCATGCTTCCGCCCGGACACGATGAGATCGACCGGCTCAGATCAATCATGAAGAGCTTCGGAAAACTCGCGTAGTTGACCATGACGATTGCGTCAAACGCGACGCGCAACGCAGGAACTCTAACTAGCCTTCTCCGCATAAGAAACAATGCAAGGTTGTTTGGTCTTGGACGGGGGTTCCACGAAACCCATTTTGGTGCTTTCCCGCAGACAAGTAGAAGAAGTCCTTCCGACCAGAGAAATCATCAAGGCAGTTGAGGACTCGTACAGAGAGGTCGGACTAGAGACCGCAATAGTTCCACCTAGACTTCGAATAGACATGGAACGCTACAACGGAAACATACTGATAATGCCCGCGTACTTGACGAGCATGGATGCTCTCGGCACCAAGCTGGTGACAACTCACATCGACAATTCAAAGTTGAATCTACCCACTGTCATGGGAACAATCATCCTGAACGATCCCAAGACCGGCATTCCGATCGCAGTTCTCGATGGCACACACATTACTGCGATGCGGACTGGCGCTGCGGGCGCCGTTGCAGCCAAGTATCTCTCTCGAGAGGACGCCTCTGCAGTCACTATCGTCGGGACAGGTGTGCAAGGGCGTAGCCAGTTGATAGCTCTATGCGAAGTACGACAGATAAGGCGAGTATTCGCTTTTGACATTAACGAGAGAAAATGTGAAGAGTACGTAGTCGATATGAAGAAACGTATTGGCGCAGAAGTCACGAAGACGGATAGCCTGCAGGAGGCGGTGCGCGCGTCGGACATCGTCGTTACAGCGACATCCTCGTCAAGTCCAATCGTCAAAGGGGAATGGGTAATGGAAGGCTGTCACGTTACGGGCATCGGATCCCATTCACCTGATGCAAGAGAACTCGACGAGAACGTCATGACAAAAGCTTCCAAGATCGTCTTGGATACTTGGGATGCTAGGAAGGTTGGTGATGTGGCATACCCAATCTCGAAGGGATTGCTTAGAGAGGATGATATCTACAGCGACATCGGAGCAATCGTCGCTGGCAAGAGGCCGGGAAGGACATCAGCCAAAGAGATTACGGTCTTCAAATCCGTGGGTACAGCCGTGGCTGACGTCTCGACAGCCTTCAGAGCATACCAACTTGCAAGGGAGCGAGGGATCGGCGAGTATATCGACCTATCGGGACTCTGACGCATATTCAGATTCGACCTCAGGAACGTAAGAGATGCTTTTGAGGGATCCTGCAAGTTCAAACACCCTGCACGAGGATAAGATCGGACCAGAGAAGCACGACGTACGTCGCAACTATGCGGGTAGTTTGTGAAGTCTGTCGAGTTCCTCTGCCACGAACTTGAGGCCTATGGTTTCAAGTTTGGCTCTGGTCGGTATCCCTGTCTTCTTGTCCCAGCCGCGTAGCTCGTAGTAGTTATCGAGCATACTGTCGAGCATCTCTTGGGTGAGGGGCTTTCCAGCGAAGGGCCCGTCGGGAAGGGGCTGAGTTAGTCTCTTTGGAAGCTGATCGTCTTTTCTTGTTAGGTCTTCGCGGGCGTTGAAAGCCCTAGTCAGATCAATGGCTCGCTCGCCAACCTCCATGTACTCCTTCATTGTCATGTTCCATCCTGTCGCCGCGTTCAAGATTGCCAGCAGGGTGGAGTGCTCGAGACCTCCGCCTGGATAGACATCGAAGACGCAGACAACCAGACTGTTGCACATGGACCATAGATCTGCCGCGATCTTGGCGATTCTCACTTTGCTGAGTCCGTAGTCAAGCAGACCTCGTTCGGGCACGTAGTCGGCGGTCAAGCCCAGATCAGGCCTGAGCGATGTGTCTGGTTCCCACATGTCGTCGTGTTCCCACTCCATGTGACAGGCTCCGCGATCCCCCACGGCGTACATCAAACCCACGTTCCTCTTGCCGCGCGGCTCGTGCATCGGCACCTCTCGACCCTTCACATGCAACGCGAACTCATCTGCGCCTTGGCCTATCTTCTTGGCAGCCCGCGAAACGCCCTCCGCCAGCAGGTCCCCAATGTCCTCGCGCTTCCCAATCTTCTCAACGAGTTTGAGTATGGCTTCTGGATTTCCCCACAGTATCTCTAGGCCTCGGGTCTGGGCCTTCGTGATGAGGCCCTTCTCGTACGCTTCCATGGCAAAAGCAATGACGACTCCGGTCGAAATGGTGTCCAGGCCGTACAGGTTGCACAACTGGTTTCCCTTGCCGATGATGTACATGTCGTCGTTCAGGCAGAACGACCCGAGAGCCGCCGTCGTCTCATATTCTTGCCCGCCTAGCTCTCGATGGATCTCGCACGGTTGCTTGGCTTCGACGACACGTTTGCAGTTGGTTGAGCAAGCCCAGCATGTGTCCCTGCCTACCAAGAGCCCGCTACTCACTAGGGTTTCGCCCGTGATCTTGTCGGCCCCTTCGAAGGTTCCCCGCTGGAAGTTCTTGGTGGGGAGCCTTCCGGAACGGTTCAGATCGTCTGTGTCGCCTGCGGTTCCATAGTCATGAAGACTCGGAATGTACGGGCCTTTCTTGACTTCTTCCACGCACTGTCTCACATACTCGTTCAGTTTCTTCTCATCGTAGATCTTCGGCTTGAGGTTTCCTTTGCAGGCCCAAGCTTTCAGCTTCTTGGATCCCATGACCGCGCCCATCCCCGAACGGCCGCATGCCTCCCGCAAATCGTTGATTATGGCTGCAAACCGCACAAGTTTCTCTCCGGCAGGACCGATCGTAGCAACGCTTGTCTGCCTACTGTCCCTGTCGCCTAGCTGTTTCTTGATGCCCTTCTCCGTATCTGCTGTGAATTTCCCCCAATACTCGGATGCGTCCCTAAGCTCGGCTTTTCCGTTGTTCACATACAGCCAGACCGGCGTCTTCGCCGCTCCTTCAACGACGATTGCGTCAAAACCAGATTGCCTGATCTTTGGCGCCATGTAGCCACCGCTCAGGGACTCGCTCCATGCATAACTCAGCGGAGATTTGGCGCAAACCGCGAAGCGGCTGTTTCCGGCGAACGGGATCCCCGGCATGACTCCAGCGGCAATTACCAGCTTATTCTCTGGTCCAAGCGGGTCGATAGCAGGCACAAGCTCGTCGAAAAGAATCTTCGCGCCAAGGCCTCTGCCTCCGACGTACTTCCTCGCTGCATCCTCAGGCAGCGGTTCGTCCCTGATCTCTTCTCTTGTGAGGTTCACCCGCAATATCTTGCCCATGTACCCGTACAACAAGGACTGTCACGGAAGTGCGGGTTAGGAACCGTGACGAATATAATCCTTGACGCTCGAATCCCGGAATGCACGATTGAGTCCATCCCTGTAGCCGCCAAACCCGAACTGATATCAAAGTCCTCGACTTCTTGAACTACTTGCACCTCTGGCATGACCGGATCGAGTCTGGAGATTGAGGAACCCGTTTGGGAGGCACTCTTTTATCGGCCTGATTGTGCGTACCGCAAAGGTGCAGGTGGTCGATGCTCACCCTCGGCGTTGACAGCTTCACTGGCACCAGACTCCTTGATTCGCGCAATATCTTGGCGTTGTTCTATGCCGACTGGTGCCCGTTCTGCAGAAGCTTTCTCCCACTCTTCGAAACGACCATGAGAGACAAGACAGATCCCGTAGGTGCCATAGTCGATGTCAGCCAGACCAGTAACCCACTTTGGGAAAACTTTGAAGTCGAAATCGTCCCGACCCTAATCGGCTTCAGGAATGGTCAGGGTATTGTTAGGGAGGATGGAGTCGCAGGGGTGGGCTTGGAGATGCCTCAACTCCAAGACGCGTTGCGAAAGACGGAAGACTCTAGCAACACGAAAGAGACGTGAAGATGAACGCACGAACTCTACTTGGCCCTCGGATTGATCGCGATCTTGATCATCGCGGCTGCTGTGTTGGCGATGAGAAGAAGAGACCGCGTTGCTCATCCGTCGGCAACTTCAGCCCCGACGATGCCACCGCCTCCTGCTCGGAAATTCGGTGTCGAGCGCGGGACCCCGATTCTTCTCGCGCGACATTCTGCCCGACATGCGGTGCGCGAGAGCCGTAGCTTCGCAGGTTTCGCGTCCTGCACCCGCTCTATTGTTCTCCACTCTTTCCTTGGCCTCTCTCCACGAAGACCTTGAATGAATACGTTTCAATGCACGACCTACAGCCGACGACGTGCCGATGGTTGTTCGCAAACAGATTTATGGACCAGGATCTACTACGAGTGACGGTAATTGTTTTGAAGTTTGTTGACCTGACGGTTCCGATTGGGATAGCGACCCCGCCGTGGCCGACGTACGAGCCGCTTCAAGTGAAATACTTCAAGAGACTTGCCCCGAACGGCGCGAATGGGCAGATCCTGACCCACTCCAACCACGTTGGGACTCATCTCGACGGTGAGATCCACTTCTACACCCCTGGAAAAGACATCGCAAGCTTGACAATGGATTTCCTCGTCGGTCCGGGGGCGATAGTTGACCTCTCAGATGCCGCTGCCGACTACGATGTCTACACATCCAAGATGGTTGAGGACAGAGTTGAGATCAGAGAGAGCGATATTCTGGTCATCCACACTGGATACCACAGGTATGGTTGGGATCAGCCCAGCGCAGACGAGGTTCGCTACATGGTCAAGCATCCTGGCCCAGATCGGGAATTCGCTGAGTGGGCCAAGCGGAAGAAGATCAAGTGGATTGGTGTCGACTGTGGCAGCGCCGATCACCCGATGAACACGATCATCCGCGACTGGATGCCCAGGCAAGCGAGAGAAGCTGAGGCTCATTTTCAGAAGAAATTCGGCAAGACATTGAAGGAATTCTTCACCGACGACAAGTACCAGCTCATGCACATCGAAATGTTTCCTCACACGATAATCCACGCGGAATGCATCGGAGGCGACATAGACCTCCTCCTCAACCAGCGCACAACCATAGGGTTCTTCCCGTGGCGATTCGTTGACGGCGAGTCAAGCATAGGCCGATGCGTTGCTGTCGTCGACGACGCCGAGTATGACCGCTTGATGAAGAAGAAAACATCTTTGCCAAAGACCCGATTCGGCGACACGATCGGATGTAAGCACTAGAAAAGAGGCAACATCAATCCCCCCCAGAATTCGAGAAACATCACCGAGTTTCGGGCGGACGTTCAACTCTTTCCGCTCAAGCCCCTGCGCTCTGCTATTGCACGCAGGATCGGACGCAGCCCCTCTTGGTAGATGGCGGCACTCATCTTCCTGTAACCTTCAGCATTCAAATGCAACCCGTCACTTGAGTACCGTGAGGCCAATCGGCTCGTGGCTTGATCCAGCGTGGCACGGAATACGTCAACGCAGTGTATCTTGACTTTGCGACAGTGTTCCTGAATCAGTCTGTTGAGTGCTATTCGTGGAGGGATTCCCGCGTCGAATCCCAGTATTGACGGCACGGTACATGCGATCGGCGTTATTCCGTTCTTAAGCGAAAGTTCGTACATCTCGCGAAGGTTCATGAAGATCTCTTTCGGAGCGAGACCCCAGCCTAGGTCGTTCGAACCCCCAAGGACTATTACGACTGTTGGTGACAGACGGACCACATCTGAGTCAAACCGAGCCAGCATCTGTTCGGAAAGCTCGCCAATGATCCCCTTGTTGACGATCTCGACCGTGAGAGAACTGCACGGGAAATTTCTCCGAATGTGATCGACCAGGAAGTCAGTGTACGGAGTCGACCCCTCTACGTCTCCGAAGAGTCCGTACGATCGAAAACCAAATGTTAGACTGTCTCCTAGAGCCACGACTCTGACAATTGAAGACGCGGCATGCATCTAATTCGCCCGCAGTCAGCAACCCGACGATGAGTCGTAAGGCCTCTGCTGTCAGGGGGTTTGAACTTTCTGGCAAGCCAGCACGTCCCTCGCTAGTCCCTGAGATTGACGTGACGGAAACCGGACCGAGTATTGGGATAGAGTTCGACCTACCAGGTTCTGGCTGTAGGTTTAGCATGAATCTGAACAAAGCGCTGTGTCGTCCAAGGACAAGGAAGATAGGGTTTCCCAAGTCCTTTCCTCAGCGGAGTTATAGACTGCGAGGGTGCAAGCGAGAAACGACTCAGACTACCCTATCCCGTTGAGTAAAAGGAATCATTCTGAAAGCGTTTTATGCACAACTGACAATCTGCAGAGCCTGTGTCAGGTTTGGCTGGTCTGTTGAGCGGTCTGCTCCTCCGAGTTGCCAAGCACTGGATAGCGGGGGAGACCTTCGAAGATGCCGCGATGCGTGCACAGCAGTCCAGTGCCCACAAGGTAAGGAGTATCATCAACCTACTTGGGGAGGAAATCACTGATAGAGACGAGGCTAGTGCTGCCGCTGCGGAATGCTTGGACATTCTGAAGAAGATTGACGAGCGGCGGATTCAGAGCTGCATTTCCGTGAAGCCAACACAGGTTGGTCTATCAATTGATGAATCGCTCTTCAAAGACAACTTGGGCAAGATTTTGACTAGCGCGAAATCCTTGGGAAACTTCGTCTGGGTGGACATGGAGGGCTCCCCATTCACAGCCCGGACTGTTGACGCATACCTGGACTTTCGCAGGAAGTTCGACAACGTCGGGACTGCCATCCAAGCCTACTTGAAGAGGAGCGAAGAAGACGTAGGTAGGATAGTCGATCGCAGGGGGATTATTAGGCTGTGCAAGGGCGCCTACAACGAGAGTCCCCAGATCGTCTACAAGCGGAGGAAACAGATCGACGAGAACTTCTCGAAGCTCATGCGGGTGATGTTCGAGCGCAGCAAAGGCTTCGCAATTGCGACGCATGATGAGAAGCTGATCGAGGAAGCGGTTCGCCTCAGTAGTGTTCATCACGCAGATTTCGAGTTCCAAATGCTAATGGGGATCAGAGATAAGAAGAAGCTTGAGCTTGTTGACCGTGGATTTCGAGTTACTGAGTACATTCCGTTTGGGAAGAGCTGGTGGCCCTACTCGGTAAGGCGAATTACCGAACACAAGAGCAACATATTCTTGCTTGCGCGTTCACTCATAAGCGGATAGGCTTGGCGCGTATGTTCTTGAGAGGGTAACTGAACTTCAGAATGAAAGGGTGATTGACACTGGTTCGTTCAGGATTTCTTGGAGGGAAGCTTCTATCCTTGCCCTATCGGCTTGGATGAGCGCGCGCAGCCGTTTTTCCTGTGACTGCAAGTCCGCGATATGGCTCCGGCAACGAGCAGCTCCAGCTCGTGCACTATCCAGCCGGTTCCTCACGGACATCCAACGGTCGTAGACCCCGGAACCCCTGAGTTGCCTCAGAATTTCTTGGCGGTTCGCCTGTAGGATGCCGTGATCCTCCCTGAACTGCTTGAGCGCTCCACCCTCAAGCCTCTGTATGGCTTCGATTGACTTCCGCTTCCTTCTCTGGTCAAGGAGCAGCTCGTCGCCTTCAATTAGCCGGCACAGTATGCCAAGCAGTTCGCGCATTTCAGCCACTGGCGTCTCAAGGATCGCGGCTAGCGGATCCTCGGCCAGCTTCCTGACAGTGGCTTGGTTCCATGCTATGGAAGATGTGCTGTCTGGTCTGTCTGCTTTGCGGAATGCCTTGGAAAGCGGCTCAAGCAGAGCAAGAATTTCCGCCTCTCTCTGCTTAGTCAGCTCTTCGATTCGACTCAGCTCCTTGAACTTCTGGTCTTGACTCAGCAATGATAGGTCATCCTGAAGTTTCGCTTCTTTCTCTTGCATTTCCTTGAGCGTTGCATTCGATTTCCGTATCTGGTCGATCTTGAGATGCAGTTCGTTTGCGCTCCGGACGAGTTGATCCGCGTCCTGTGCTGCGAGCTGCAGCTGTTTCAACTTTGACCGGTCAAGAAGTTGTGAGAGATCGCTGACGCTCCGACTCAGGCGCGTGATCGAATCTTCTAGGATCGAGGTCTCCGACTTGGCCGACCGAATGACGCTTCTGACGTACTTGTTGTAGGTCTTCACGATGGATCGAACGATTTGGAGAGATCTTTCTTCGAACTTCTTCAGTTCTTCATAGGAGATCTCTGGGCTATGCGCGGCCAATGACTCGCAGGCTTCAAGCACTTGCTCCGAGAGTCTAACGCCGTGTTGCTCTGCTGGCCTAGTAAGGGTTCCCCACGCCCTCCTGATCGCTTCAGCTAGGTTTCTCGCTGCCTTCTCCACCGAGTTCAGCGATTTCATCACCTGCCTTACGGCGGCAGCGAATTGCTTGCTATACGAGCGTTCTCTGTCAGTCATTATCTCTCGCATTTTTTCATCGAGCAGTTCGATCTCGATTTGCATCTGTCTTCTTCACCTCTATCGGATCAGTCACATATTTGTCCGACTACTCAATCGTCGAGACAATGACGTAGCCTCGATGGCCATATTGGGCCCAATTGAACTACGATAGGACCTAGTGCCTTCTCATTCTCAGGTCGACGAGAGCTTCCGCGACCTTCAGAGTCAGTGAGGCCGGCTCGATCAAAGGAGCTTCGATCTTTCTTCGAATCTCGTCCGCCATATAGGCCATCCCCGTGCAACCTAGGACGATCACTTCAGCACCGTTGTTCAAACACTCATTTGCGACTTTTGCGATTTCCCGGATTGTTCTGCCGCGATCCTTTTCGAGCTGTAGCACGGGTATCTCCAGCGGGACGACCGAGAAGGTGCCGATGTCCAAGCCCATTCGTCTGGCGTTCGATTCCACCTGATGTGCTGAAGTCCTAGTTGGTGAAATCACAGCGAACTTATCGCCCAGCAGACCTGCCATCACCATGGAGGTCTCACCCACGGCGGGCACTGGAATCTTGGTGACCTCTCGCACAGCCTCCACGCAGGGGTCGCCGAAACAGTTGACAAACATCGCATCGTACTTGTGCGCGTTCTTGCTCGCCAACTTGAGAATCTCCGGGCAGACGAGCGCCTTGCTGCGGTAGTCCTCGATCGACTTTGGGCCCTTGCTGAGACTGGCCACGGTGACAACAGTGTCTCTTCGCGCAAATCCCCCAAGATACTGCTTGTCCGCACGATCCCATCGGGATGTGCCTACCGGATTGATCACGAAGATCTTCATGCCGACAACAGCTTCCTGCTACTTTGCTCGCCGCACTTGAGCTTGCTGCTTGTTGACTAGGAAGCAAGCGACCCGGTGACCGCTGCCGACATCGATCAGTCCAGGTTCCTTCTCCCTGCACGGTGCGAATGTCGAGGGGCAACGCGTGCTGAATCTGCAGCCTAGTGGAGGGTTCTCAGGGCTGGGCACGCTACCCTCGAGAGTGATTTCCCCTTTCCTCACGTCAGGGTCAGGGACGGGTATAGATTCCATGAGCGCTCGGGTGTAGGGTTGAAGTGGCTCATCAAACACTTGCCTGACGGAGCCTGACTCCAGGATCTTCCCCACGTACATGACTGCAATCTCATCGCTCACGTGCTGGACGACTCCAAAGTTGTGCGATATGAACAGGTAGGTTAGTCCCAGCTTCTCCTGAAGACTCTTGATGAGATTGACGATGTGTGCCTGAACCGAGACGTCAAGGAATGAGGTCGGCTCGTCTAGGACCAAGAACTTCGGATTCGTTGCCAATGCTCGAGCGATCCCGATTCGCTGTTTCTGTCCGCCGCTGAACTCGTGAGGGTATCTTCGCGTCGCGTCAGTTCCAAGGCCAACGAGCTCTAGGAGGCTTAGAACCCGCTTCTCGCGCTCTTTTCTTTCCATTTTGAAGTGGGTGTCAAGAGGCTCGGCGACAATGTCTTTGACAAGCATTCTGGGGTTGAGTGACCAGTAGGGATCCTGGAAGACCATCTGCATACTCTTCCTGAGACCCCTGATCTCGCGTTGCGGAAGCGCAGTTATGTCCTTGCCGTCAAAGAGTATCCTGCCTGCGGTCGGATCTAAGAGACGCAGGATGACTCGGCCGAGGGTCGTTTTCCCGCAGCCAGACTCGCCAACGACGGATAGAGTCCTACCTGACTGAATCGTGAGATCGACATTATCGACCGCGTGGATCCAACTCTGCGCCCGTGCGAGTAGTCCTCCTCTAACGGGAAAGTACTTCTTCAGTCCATCAACTTTCACAAGTTCCTCGAAGGCCAGCCCCTCCTGTCAAGAATAGTAGAGAACACAGGATACAGAGTGTCCGCCGCCAAGGTTGATTGCTCGAGGTCTTTCCGCTGCGCAGATGTCTCTGGCGTAGGGACAGCGAGGATGAAACCTGCAGCCTGATGGTGGATCCATCATGCTGGGCACCGTCCCCTCGATTCCCACTAGGTTCTCCCGGATCATTCCGACCTTCGGGATCGCCTTCAGCAGACCCTGAGTGTATGGGTGTTTGGGATCCTTGAACATGTTTCGAACCGGTCCGTACTCGACCTTGTTGCCCGCGTACATCACAGCTACTCGATCACAAGCCTGAGCGACGATTGATAGGTCGTGAGTGATGAGTAGAATTGAGGTCTTGAACTTCTCTCTCAATCCTTTCATGAGCTTCAGGATTTGAGCCTGAATTGTCACGTCGAGAGCTGTGGTCGGTTCGTCCGCGATGAGCAAGTCGGGGTTGCAAGCCAACGCCATGGCGATCATTGCGCGCTGGCACATGCCCCCGCTGAGTTCGTGCGGGTAGGCGTCCACGATCTTCTCGGGGTCAGATAGTTGAACGAGCGATAACATCTCGACGGTACGCCGACGCGCCTCCTTCTCGTCGACTTGTTGATGGAGGCGGATTACGCTCGCTATCTGATCGCCTATCGTGAAGACGGGGTTGAGAGAGGATGTGGGGTTCTGGAATATCATTGAGATTTGACCCCCTCTAATCGCCCGCATCTCGTCACTGCTCTTTCTTAGCAGATCCTCTCCGTTGAAGAGTATCCTCCCGCGCTCGATCTTGCCGGGGTACGTGACAAGTCCCAGGATCGCCAGTGAGGTCACCGTCTTGCCGCAACCAGTCTCGCCGACGAGGCCTAGGCTCTGCGTTCTATCTAGGACTAGGGTGTCGATGTCTACCGCGTCCAGGACCCCCTGGTATGTGTAGAACCTGACGTTTAGGTCACTGATTTCCAGCAGGCGGTTGGTCTTGGAGTCCATCTTCATGCCGCACTCTCAGATTCGTCTCAGTCTTGGAGTCAGCGCCTCTCTGAGGCCGTCGCTCATCAAGTTGAACGCGAGAACTGTTGCCAAGATTGCCAGACCGGGAAAAGTTGCGAGGTACCAATGATCCAAAAAATAGTATCTGCCTATGCTTATCATCAAACCCCATTCAGGCGTCGGCGGCTGCGCGCCTAGCCCAAGAAAGCTAAGGGAAGCCGCAGTCAGAATGACGGAACCGAAGTCCAGCGACGCTTGAACAACTATGGGTGTGAGCGAATTCGGCAGGATATGGCGAAACATTATCTTGAGGCCAGTTACCCCTGTCGCTCGCGCGGCCTCAACGAACGGCCTCTCCTTCAGCGAGACCACTTGCCCACGCGCCAGCCTAGTATACCAAGGCCACCAAGCGATCGCAATAGCGATCATGGAGTTTGTTAGCGAGGGGCCTAGGACGGCGGAGATCACGAGGGCCAGAAGAAGAGGGGGAAAGCTGAGAAACATGTCAGTCACCCGCATGATGAACTCGTCAAGCATGCCGCCTGCGTATCCTGCCCAAACACCGAGCGGAACGCCGATTAGCAACGTTAGGACGATCACAAGGACACCTATCTGCAGCGATATCGGGGCTCCGAAGATCACTCGACTTAGTATGTCCCTTCCTGCCTCGTCCGTCCCAAAGGGATGCGTCAAATCTGGGGCTCGAAACGCCTCGGCCGGATGAACAGCCCCTTTCGCATCTGCGGGGTACGGAGCCAGCCACGGCGCGAAGACCGCGACGATGACCAAGAAGAGAACGAATAGCATGCCGGCAAAGGTTACGCTGTTCCTTCTGATCACGTGAAAGACGTACCGGAGCTCCCTCAGGTGCGGCTCTAAAGATGAAACAGACGGATTCATGTTCAGTCTCGCCAAGCGCGATCCCTCATTCCAGTCTTATTCGCGGGTCAATGGAGGCCTGCGCTACGTCCACGACCAAGTTCAGCAAGACGTAGACGAGCGCGATCACGATTCCTATGCCCATCACGGCTGGGTAGTCAAGCGAGATTATTGAGAGCGCAGCGTACCGCCCAAGGCCTGGCCAGTTGAATACGGTTTCGATGAGGAAGGTTTCAACCAGTGAGTACGCGAACGTTAGGGCAATGACAGTAATCGTTGGCCCAATTGCGTTCTTCAGTGCGTATTTGTAGGCGACTAGTCTCTCGGATAGTCCATATGATCTAGCAGTTCTGATGTAGTCCTCCTCAAGGATGTCGATCATCGTTGAGCGTGTCATACGCGTGATCAGTCCGATTGGGTAGGCCGCAAGGGTGACCGCTGGAAGAATCAGGTGAAGCATCACGCTCTGAAAAGCCAGGAAATTCCCCGATATCAGAGAATCGACCGAGTAGAACCCTGTAACGACCGTCACTGGATGCATCATTGAAATCTCGGTGCCAATCCTCTCTCCCACGGGAAGAATCCCCAACCACCTGAAGAAAACAAGCTGCAGCATCATTCCGAGCCACGGAGTGAATATAGACACGCCAATCACTGATGACAAACGAGTCGTGTGGTCTACCGGCTTGTCCCTCTTCGTACCCGAGACAACTCCTAGCGGAATTCCTATGACCAGAGACAGAGCCATTCCGGCGAGAATCAGTTCCAAAGATGCTGGAAGGAAGGTCGCTATGTCATGCAACACCTCGTCATGGGTTCTGATTGAGACCCCGAAGTCTCCTTGCAGCAGGTGCGCCATG
>CAZUTN010000025.1:0-13888 GCA_964623365.1 uncultured Candidatus Bathyarchaeia archaeon | reverse complement strand
AAAGAACGCTTCCTTACCCACTCTTCGACTCGTACCCTTCTAAGAGTTCCGTTTCAAGTCGTTCGCTCCAGTTGTCACGTCTTGATTGCAGGGAGGTGGTTGATGGTTCATCGGTAGCCCACGGAAGAAGCGGGTCATGGTATCAGTAGACAATGGGTGATCATCTCTTGGTGCGCTACGACGATCAGAAACCACTCCTCACCGTGACGGTTCAATCCGAGATGCCCGCAGGAAGCTGCTTGCTGCGCACACAGGAAATGGGCGTCTCCACCGCCGCTGCTAGCTCATCCTACTCGTCATGGGAAGAATCCCCCGACAACCCTCCTCTTCTCTTCACGGTTTGCAGCACAACGCCTTTACCGAACCCGTCTTGTTGCTCGGCAACGTTGCCACTTGAGGCGGACGCAATTGCGAACAATCGTGATCAAGTTGGTCGCATGGGTTGTGTCAATGGCGGCCTTCTCTGCGATTGTGCTTGCGCTTGGTGGAGGAGTTGCCTTCATTCGCCAACCAGTGGGAGCACTATACCTCGTCCTTTGGTTTGCGTGGGGGTTCGTCACGGCGTTGGGGCGACAACGAGGAGTTGCCTCGACCTATGAAAGAAGACAGCGAATCTTCACGGCTCTTGGCGGACCGATCATGATCGCTATCATTGTCGTGGCGCCTTGGGAATATGCAAACTTCGCCGGACCAATCCCTCGTGACGGATTGCTGGCTTGGATCGGATTGAGTCTGTTTGCAGTGGGTGATGTCCTGCAAGCAGCAGCGATGTGGTCACTTCGCGGCCTGTACACGTTTCGGTTGGGTGTGCAGCCCGGCCATCGCTTGGTTACGAGCGGAGCTTATCGACTGGTGCGCCATCCGGGCTACCTGGGCGCCATATTGTGCCTGACTGGAATGGCCCTATCTATGGGTAGTCTCGTCGCCATTGTGCTGTCAGTCCTATTCGTGCCAATTCTCATCTGGCGCATTGGGCGCGAAGAGGAAATGCTGCTGACAGAGTTCGGCGAAGACTATCGGGCGTATATGCAGAAGACGAAACGCCTGATCCCAATTGTCTACTAGCGAAGGGGGTTGCTGGACGAGGAATCCCCTAACGATCACGTCCTTTTCTAGTGCGTGCGCACTAGCCTACCCGCGCAGACAACGTGCCATTGATTGGGGGGTCTCCCCGGTGCCTCGAAAACATACTTCTCCGCATCATTTCTTTCACCCACCGAAAGCAGCATACAACAGACCAACAACATCATGATGCCCCGTGGTGATCGTTTGACGATACGCTTAACCGCAAAACTAGCCATGACTGAGAGACGGGGGATCTATCTCGACTCATGAGAACAAGCCGATGTGGAACTGTCTCTTTCAAAGCGTCCTAGCAACCCTGACCTTGATTGGGATTCTGTTCTACTTCGGAGTCGTGGCAAGAGCTGCGATGGTTGCAGCGTTAGGAGCCACCACTTTCATAGTATTTGGAATACCGAATTCGAAAGCTGCTGAGCCAAGGAGGGTCATCGGCGGACACGTTGTAGGTCTTGCTGTTGCCTCGATATTCACACTTGCTCTCCGCTATTTTGGACTTCAAGACATAGCTTTCGGAAGGGGTTTGATCTACATATCAATCGTAGCAGCAGCCGTCGGCGTGGCAATGTTCATCATGGCGATTACTGGTACTCAGCATCCTCCCGCAGCCGGATCGACTTTCGGTCTAGTCGCATCCGGATGGGAGTACGGCACAGTGGCTTTCGTGATAGGATGTACCATTATCCTATCGATAGCAAGACATGCGCTGAGAAAGCGGTTGATTGATCTGATCTAAGAGAGAAGGTCATCCATTCAGTCGCTTTCGTTTTGCTGACCGCCAATCACGTCCAGCAGTCTCTCAAGTTCTTGCTCGAAAGACCAGACTTCACCCGGTTGTGCGCGCGCGGACAAACTACCGTAACTGTATGCGTTTCTCAGAGTCGGCGCCCTGTCCAGTAGGAGATCGGAATGCTGGTTGGCTGAGCATTTTTGAGTTTCCAAGAATGGTCTCGCTCGTTCCACACATGAGGCATTGTTATGACAAGTGATATCCGAACGAAGAAACCAGACAAGTGACGGTCGAGTCAATTGCTACTCTGACGATTGGTCCTAGTTCCGCGGACAGCGGCTGCTACTTGCGGAGGTAGTCATCCTTTCCGGTCAGCCAGTCCTCTCTTATCGGGCTGAATACGTCTAGGTCTACAGTGTCCTCAAGAGCGACTGCGCTATGTTCAACCGTTGATGGAATGTGAAGGACGTCACCCTCGTTTAGGGTTACCTCTCTGTCGGGGAGACGAAGCTTCAGAGAGCCGCTGAGAATGTACGTCATCTGTTCACTCTCGTGGCTGTGCGACACAACGACACACCCCTTCTTGAGGAACACTTGGGCAAGCATCACCTTCTTGCCGGAGATCAGTTTGCGCGATAGCTTGTCAGTCACCTTCTCCATGGGAACTTTGTTCCAACTGTAGAAACTCATTGGAATCACAGAGTCGGGAAGAACCGGCCTCTATTTAAGTCAGTTTGAATGCCAGCGGATCAAGACTGAACGCTGGGTGCAGACTGCGGAGCGGGCATGCTTCGAATGCGGCTATGTCCTTGCTACGGCTGCCGCGCGCCGCAATTGGGACAGAACCGGGTGGGGCCGGGTATTCGGGATCCACAGTCCACGCAGAACTTCTCTCCGGCAGCAGGCGGTGTGACGGCCGTAGGTCGAGTTGGAGTGGGTGAAGGAGCCTTTGGCGAAGGCGGAGCGGTTCGTCTCCTTCCTCTCATCACTACCGCAAGGGCCACTACTACTACGATGGCGACGCCAGCAATCGCTAGCATCTCGATTGGGAATGCTTCGCCTGTGGGAGCCTGCGGTGTCTCTTCAGCCTCCGTCTCAGCCACAGTTGTCTCTTCTGTCATTTCTGGCGGGGCGGTCGTCTCCGCTTCGGCTGCTGTTGTAGTCACAGAGACACCTTCGCCTTTCCAGCGGTTGTATGCGACATTGAGTAGCGGCAGGAACTCGGCGGTGGCTTTGAGGTTGCCGGCCCTGCTCGGATGGTCATCTTCGGTTGGGTATTCCAGCACGTTCGGGTTATCGTCATTGTCGCCGTCCGTCTTATGCTGTATGGCGTTGTTCCACCAACGGTGGTGATTGCCAGTTTCCTGATCCAAGTCGTTCCTGTTCGGATTCCCGCCATTGGTCGTTAGCACGTTGTAGAAGTCAAAAACGAACACGTTGCGGTGCGGATACCCTCTGAGCCAGTCGTCCATCAGCCATTCATTGAAGGCGCGAGCGTTGCTCGAGAAGGTCGGGTCGCTCTGCGGCGGAGCTGCGATGACGATGAACAGTTTGTCCGGGCGAGTGCGGAAGTACTCAAGCAAGTCCATGTAGATTCCTCTTGCGTTCGCGACAGTGTGGTATTCCGATCCAGTATCCTGGCCGCGCAGAGGGTTGTCGTCGATCGGAGGCACGGGATCGCTCGGTTCGCCCAGAAGCGCAGAGTTGGGGAAACACGACTTGAACATTACAATCTCATTCTCTCCACCTGGGGAATCGTCCATCCGCGAATAGGCGCTGTACTGTTCGCTCTCCGAATACAGCGCATTCAAGTAGGTGGAACTGTCGGGCCCTCGAAACCACAGCCACCATTGACCGAAGTCAGTGTAACTGCCAATGGCGTCAGGCCCCCAATCGTAGTTGGTGTCGCTCACGTAGTAGTTGTTGTCGCGGAGGGCTAATCCAAGTCCGCCGTTCTCGTCAGCCAACCAGTTCTCACCCGTAGAGTGATGTATGAAGATCAACCGGACAGGATTCTGTGGCGGGGTTGGATCATCAGCCGCATCGTAGGCGAGGTCGATCGGTCCTGTTGGCGGCGACAACTGGAGAACCGAGGAGAAAAGAAGAAGTGCGATCAGCCACATGACGTTTCTTGGCATCGCCTAGCTCCATTCTCTGGATCGGTCGGATGCCCTTAAGAGGCTTGCGGGGGTCTTCCACGATTGAATTTCGCTGCGAGGGTATCACACAACGCGGTTTCTTTGGGCTCCGTGTGTCGACGCCGAAGAACTATGGCTGAGTAGTCCAAGGGTCAGTGCTAGGCTTGTCAAACACATGACATCACAGTCTGTTCTCCTCGATCTCGTCAAAAGCCAGGCCGGGCCGATTCGCGGATCAGTCCAGACTACCGACCGGATTCACCGGCTTCTTGATCGACCTAGAGAGATCCTTCAAGGGTGATGGACTACAGGCGCACAAGGCAACTGTTGCGGGGCCAGCTGATTTCCTGACATCGAGGCCCAAACCACGTCCCAGCTTGAACCGTAGATTGGAATCCGAGGCGATCGTCACGGCTTCGTGCAATACTCCTTGGGATCCAACGGGAATGACCTCATGCACAAAGGGGAGATTCAGAAGACTGCGGACATCTCTTGTGTCCGCGATCATTTGCTCCTTCTCACCTTTGATCACTTCATCTCCGACAAGAGGAAGGCCTATTGCCACTACTACATCTCCAGGCCTGCACCGCCCAATCTTCAGTGACCGAGGAGTGGCTGTTGCCACGACGGTCACTCCAACTCCGGTTTGACTCACGCGGATGTTCTTCTCTGTGCTCTGTGCCATGACGATTCGAGAGTCAAGCCCCGCATACTTCACTTCGTCCCGTATCCCTTTGATGATCTGCATGCCCGTCGGCTTGGGCTCAACTGTGAGCGTGCTCGCCAAACAGACGGGGTCGGCGCCTACGGATAGCACCTCCATCAACGCCACCCTCGCCGTGAATCTCCCCACAGTGCGACCGTCCACCCTGACTCTGTCGAGGGGCTTCGGCCCTATCCCCCCAGCGGAGTCGCAGCTCACAACAATGATCCGTCTCTTGTCTAGTCTCAGGAGGCGAACGTCCCTGGCTGTCTTGATGACGGTGGGTCTGGAGGAGGCGCCTCTCAAGATCCGAGCCTTCCTCTCACACCCACGTAGGCCAGCGCGGCAACGATGCCGTTTAGGCTGGCTGCCAAGAAGAGGAAGGGGAGGAAGGCGAGCGCGGCTCCCCAGCCCAGCACGGGAACCGCAACAACCACCAACCCACTATTGATCGCTATCCCAGCAACAACAGCTGCGATGAAACCCCATCTAGGGTTGACATGATTGATGAAGCCCATCGTTGCGCCGGCCGCAGCCATGCCTAGAGCGATTAGTAGATGAAGTATGCCGAGGGGGAAGCCGTTGATGATTGACGTTATGATGTGCCCGATTCCACTGACGGAAGCGCCGTCCAACGCTCCGAAGTACAGAGCGGCAAAGAAGCCTGGCGACGAATCGAAGGCCACGGTCTGGATGGGGCTCGGCGGATGAATGAAGGAACCGATGACGGAGAGGGCGGAGAAGACTGAGATACGAGCAAGACGATACGTCCTTGGCACTCTTCGCGGAGCCGATGTCTCACCGCGCTTTTGGTGAGCACCGTATCCCGCAGCTTTCTTGAAGCGTTCCCTTGCAATCTCAAGCTCCCGCGGAGTGTTTACGTTGAGAGCAAGCTCCTCCGAATCTGTGACGAGTATGGCCTCTTCCAGTTCAGGCTCGTCAATCCTGCTTCCGTCAATGACGTTTATTCCGACCGGGACGAGGCTTCTTCCATCAACCTCAAAGATGTGCTCTGGCTTCGACCCAAGCCTCTCATAGGTGTCGACTGGACTCATGACCGTCAGAGATGGCTTGCCGGAGGACATGTACTTCTCCACTGCCCGATCTATGATCTCGCTTGTGATGAACGGCAGGTCTGCGGAGACGGTCAGCACAGCCTGGAGGCCGAGTTTCTTGACGGCGTATTTCGTGTCGCGTATGTAATTGATTCCTGGAGTCTCGAGGACGATGGCGTTCAATTCGCTCACCTTGCGAGCCGTTTGGGGTGTGTTGTCGCTGACCGCCACGATGATTCGATCCACCATTCTCGATCGCTTCAAAGCCTCCAAAACGTGTTCTATCATCGATTTCCCGCCGACCTCAAGAAGCGGCTTTTCTGTCGCGGCGTTCATTCGTGTCGCTTTCCCGCCGGCCATAACGAGTGCGGTCACACCCACTTTGCAATCACCAAGACAGCAAGAAGCGAGGCCAGCCGAGCCAGTTCATTCGTTGCCCCCATCACGTCACCTGCTATCCCGCCGAAGTGTCTCTGTGAGATCATGAGCATCACCGCAGCCGTCAGCACTCCAGCAAGCGTTACGACGATGCCGACAACTTGTAAAGCGATTACCGATGCAGCGAACAGGATGCCAAACGCCGCAGCCAGGCGCACGTGTCGCCATCTTCCGTGCATGGCTTGAACGAACGGAGTGTTCAACCCTTCGCGGGCAGACTTGCCCGCCCAAGCCTGGAATACCATGGCGAATTTCGCTGACGCCTCCGATGCGGTCAAGCTCTGGATGACAATGCTGCGGTCCAGTGCAGCGATGCTGGAAGCCGTCGTCAGCAGGACCATTACTGCCAGGCTCAGACCGCCCGCCCCTGTGTGTTGGTCATGCATGACTCGAATTTTGTCTTCGGGCGATCCGCGAAACATCACGGCGTCTCCAAAGTCGAGCAGCCCGTCAGTATGATGAACGCCCGTAAGTAGCAGAATGAATCCCATGCCCAACATCCCAACAATTAGAGAAGGCAGAAAACCATGAAGAGCCCAGACCAAGATTCCAGCTGCGAGCCCGATCATCGCTCCAATGATTGGAAAAGAGGGCATGTACTCTGAAGCCTGAATGATCCCGTCTTCATCCATTCCGACTGGAACGACCGTAAGGAATGCGAGAGCGTTCTTCAGGCCGCTGAGCAGGCTCAATCAGGTCATCCCGTGCTCTGCCTCAGGGCTCGAGAGTACATGTTCGACGAGCATCCGGCAACTAGACCGCCGATGGCGTCGTTTGTGAGAGGTCCCAATTTGCTCAGGATTCCAGGCTTGTTCTGGTCGAATCTAATGAACTCGAAGATGCCTTTAGCGCCTGCGATATAGTTCGCTATCGTCATTCCGAGAAGCTCATCCGCCACCAACCCTGGACGCCCAAGAAACCTTTCTCGCGTGAGACCTGGAACAAGCCCTGCTTTGGCGTCTTCCTCAGCCCTATAGCAGGCAACGACCATGCACGAGACGTTCACGTCTGACAGCGCCTCGTTGAACTCTTCGGTGATTATTCTCGTAGCCTTCTCCCTGTCCTCTATGCCTGGATGAGGAACAAAAAGCTCGAGCGCCGTTTCCACCAAATCCTTCAACGTTATACCGCGTTGCTCAACGTAACCGAGCAGGGGAGGCTTGCGATCTTCTGCGGCTGCTCCCGTCGGTCTGTCGTGTGACAGTTTGTTCACCGCCAAGGTTATCTGGTTGGATTATCCATCCAATATAACGCTGGCGGAGGCACCGTGTCTGACATCTCGCTCAAGGGAGGTCTGCATCGCGTCGGGATTGGTCGCTGTAGGCGCTGTATGCAGAATCGCCCTCGGACAAGTAGCTTTGGCAGCTCCTATTCCCGTCTATGGCGTCCTGATCAAAGTTGGCTTGACGGAGACGTTGGCCTTCGTTAGCGGCTTCGTCTTTGGGCCTGCGCTGGGTTTCGTGACAGGCGCTTTGATCATAACCATCTCAGATATGCTCATGATGCCCGGGCCTTGGACACCATTCATCGCAGCGATCATAGGCCTCGTGGGGGCGGGTGGCGCAGTGTTCCGTCGCGTTGTTGGGAACCCAAGCGTTGCAGTCTTGGGCGCTTACGGCGCGGTACTCACCGTTCTAAGCGAGCTTCTTCAGAACGCCTGGTTTGCGTTGTTCTTCAACATTCCAATAGCGGCCGTCTTGGCCATGGCTGTTCGAAGCATGGTGACCGCTATTGCGAACAACGTCATTCTCCTCACTACAGTGGGGTTGAAAACCATCGAGCTGATTCAGAAGCTAACCCCGAAACCTTCAGTTGTCACCGACCGGCCCGTGGACGGCATCTAGCAACGGTCATCAGAGCTTCTTCATGTTGGCAGGTCAGAGGGCTGTGAGGGTTGCTGTCCTGTGGAGCGGAGGCAAAGAATCCGCCTTGGCCTGTCACCGACTCATGGCCCAAGGCCACCAAATCGCAATTCTCGCCACTTTCATCTTGGATGGTTGGCCGTCCCTATGTCACCCGCTTTCGATGATGTCTCTCCAGTCCGAGGCTTTGGAGATACCGCACATGACCCTTAAGGTTGCTGAGCCATACAGGGAAGCCTACAGACACTCGATTTTAGGCCTGATTAGGACTGAAGGTATCCAGGGGATCGCAACTGGAGACATCTGGATCGAAGATCATAGGCGCTGGATGGAAGACGTATGCGACGGACTAGGCATCCGCGTAATCATGCCTCTGTGGAACCAGAATACTCGTGACATCTTGGATGCTGTGGTTTCGAATGGGTATAGGCCTGTCTTCACATGCGTCAAGGCGTCATGGTTCGATGAGGATTGGCTTGGTCGCCAACTGGACGAGCGACGCATACAGGCTCTGAGGAGTCTGCATGAGCGATTTGGAATAGACCTTTGCGGTGAAAACGGTGAGTATCACACAATGGTTCTCGACGGTCCCATTTTCAAGCGGTCCATCAGAATCGAAGAATTCACGGTGGAGAGAGAAGACTCTGTGCTGCGTTTGAGGCCTCATCGCCTTTCCTTGGAGCAAAAGCGGCCCTGAGGCAGAACCTTTGACTCGCACAGACTTGCATGGTGCAGGGAACCTACGCCAGATCGATCGGGCCTGCTCAGAACTCAGGCACACACTAGAGAGAGCGGTTGAGAGGAATCAGGCCCAGTGCGTACTTCTCTCGGGCGGCCTGGACACCAGCATTCTGGCTGCGATCGCTTCGAGACGCTTCTCGTTGAAGGCGATCACAGTTGCCTTTGATGGCGCAGAGGCACCAGACCTGGCATTTGCGAGACGAGTGGCTGGCCATCTCGGCTTGGAACACATTGTACATGCCTTCGACTGGGCTGAAGTTCTCGAATCCATTCCGAAGGTAGTCAAGGCCATGCGTACTTTTGACCCGATGGAGGTAAGGAATGACGTGGCCGTATTCATCGCTCTTAGACATGCGAAGACCAACGATCTGACGACAACGATAACCGGTGACGGATGTGACGAGCTTTTTGCAGGATACAGCTTTCTCTTCGAATACGATGTGGAGCGGATTCGGACGGAGCTGCAGAAGATGTGGAAGCGTATGAGATTCGCGTCCGTACCGATGGCGAGGAGTCTTGGGATGGAGGCGAAGCTCCCGTTTCTGGACGACGAGGTGCGGTCGTTCGCCATGAAACTGGATCCGGACTACCTGGTTCGTGATCGGGGAGGCCGAAATCAGGGCAAGTGGATCCTGAGGAAAGCCTTCGAGGGCATACTGCCGCAGGATGTCATTTGGAGAGTGAAGACTCCTATCGAATGCGGCACGGGAACTACAGCGTTTCCAAGGATCTTCGATAGCATGTTGTCCGACAGAGAGTTTCAGCAAAGGGTCAGGAGATGCCTCGAAGAAGACAAGGTCGCTCTCCGAGACAAGGAGCATCTCTTCTACTACGAGATCTACAGGTCAATCTTCGGTATTCCAAGAGGAGACGAATCCCACGGCAGGACATGTCCGAGCTGTCGTTCAGACATACCTGTAGGAGCATCATACTGCAGCACATGCGGCGCCTTCCCGATCTAGTTGCCGTCGATGGGAGATAGGTGATTCTGGCTGGACCAAGATTTTATCGTCTGCTCGCTTGAATGAGGTTGAGAAGATACATGCGCCCTGTGGATGTACTCAGGCATTTGGCTGGGGTGAAAGCGGCAGGGCCGATTCCTTCATTCACGGAACTCCATCTAGCGAAAGCTATCGAGATCATCGGCCGAGAACGGATCGGTAGGATCGGGCTATCGGAAAGACTTGGCCTTGGTGAAGGAACTACGCGAACATTGATCGACCGCTTCTTGGAAGCGAGACTCGTCAAGATTTCGAAGCGTGGGTGCGAGCTGACAGATAGGGGGCTTTCGATCATGAAGCACTTAGACTCGAAACTCGGTGCGAAGGCCAGTGTCCCTAAGAGTCCTGTAACAGTAGGCCCCCATGATTTTGGGATTCTTGTGAGGAAGGCGGCAAACAAGGTGAGTAGCGGAATTGAACAGAGAGACGCCGCGGTGAGAGTAGGCGCAAATGGGGCTGTGACTTTCTTGTTCAAGGATGATCAGCTGCTCATGCCTTCAGCTGAGGATTCAAAGACTAGGCGGTCGCCAGATGCGCTTGGACAGATCGTCCGGAGTTTTCGACCGGAAGAGAACGATGTCATCGTGATTGCTGGGGGCAATACCGAAAGACTTGCTGAGGATGGCGCATGGGCAGCCGCTTGGACACTTCTGAAATAGCAGCTCTCGGGGAAACAGTTTCATCGGCGTGAGACCCAACCGTTCATGCTTGATGTTGCTTCGCTCGCGGCACGCACGATTGGAGGAATTTCAGTCCATCTGGTTACCCTACGTATCACCGAAGATGTGCGAGCGTCGCGGTTCCATGGCCTCGTGTACAGTATGCCGAGTGCTATCGACCTTGAAGCGATGAGCTCCATCAGACGCGGAGAGTCGTCCACGAAAACGTCATAGTCTAGGTGGATCTTCGCTAGGGTGGACTCGGTTCGCACGAACCTGTCATATTGGATGGAATGTGTCTTCAGCCATTCCTTGGCGGGGCCTACTGTTCGAAGGCTCCTCCCCGTGACCACGTCTACCGTTCCGAGCTCGCGCAAGAGCTTGACTTGCTGTCCCACACCCTCCTCCGTAGCCGGTATCCTTTCCCACTCTAACCACGCATCATCGAGTGTTCGGAAGAACTCGTCACGCGAGATTTTGACAACCTTCCAGACCTCCCACGCGCGAATATCTTTGAGTGACAAGAATTCGCCATGTCGTTTGCTGTACAGGTCACACCAGACGGTCATAGGCTCCGCGAGCACGCCGTCAAGATCAACGCCTATCCTCAGACGTGACATTCACTTTTCGCCTCTCTTCGAAAGTGCTGTTCGCTCCTGCGCTGAGCCTTGAATTGAATGTGTGCGACTCGAATAGTTTGTGCCGTAACGTGAAGAATGGCTTCAGAGAACATGCTGTGATTGGCAAGGTGGGTTTGGAAAAAGAGTGGTGAGAGAGCGGGAGAGTCTTGGTGCTCCCGCCCTACTTGCGTCGTTACTCTATTCGAATCTCTTTGCCGCGCGGCCTCGGCTTTGTTTTTCGGAGTACTACTTCGAGTACGCCGTTGTTGTAGGTTGCCTTCGATGTGTCAGGGTCTACGGCGGTGGGAAGCTCGATTTCTTTGCGGTACTTTCGTGATGGAGTGTTCACGGAGATCGTTAGCATGTCTTCCGCGCATTTCATTTGAATATCCTTCTTCTCGACGCCAGGGAGCTCTGCGACGATCCTAACGTTCTCTGACTCCTCCACGATGTCAACAAGTGGCTCGCGGGCTTCGATCGGTTCGAGCTTCGCTTCTGGGAAGCCGAACGCACCTGGTCTCTTTGACGGCTTCACGTTTCCGAATTCGCGGACGACCGGCTTTCCGTCAGGGCCCATTGTCATGGAGTAGCCGTAGACGTAGGGGCCGAACTGACGCATTGTGCTGCCGTCGGGTAGTTTCCGCTCCGTCCACGCCTCTTTGGGCAAGTCTCTCGTCATATCCTTGAACATTCGCTCGAACATCTCATCGAATTGCCCGAACCACCTGTCCATGAAGAAGGGCGATGCGCCGCGTCGCCTCCTTGAAAAGGGCCATCCTGGGAAGTCATCCCAATCTGACATGTCTATGATTCACCTCCTCTCGATTCGTCGGTTTCCCTTTCGATGGCTCGCCTTACGCGCTCCAAGAATGCCAAGTATTCGCCGAGCAGGTCTGATCCAAGCCGTGTGAGTCTGTAGCTTTCGTCCTCCGCCTCGTCGATGATTCCGCTCTCGAGAAGGTTGGCAAGGTTCTCGTACAGAAGCTTCGGGTTTATCACTCGCCTGTAGTCTCTCTTTCTGAATCCTCTCTCCAGAAGTGGCGTGAGCATTCTCACTCTTGTCTGGTTCGCAAGCAGCTCCACCATTTCGATAACCTCACGGAAGGTGTCGTCTATTCGCTCGTCAAGCCAAGGTACGCGAGCCACATCCAGCTTCTTGTATTCCGTCCAAGAGCTTGCGAGATGAGATAGGCTGGCTGAGAAAGGATAGAGGATGAGAGCGCGCGCGTTGGCCGCTTTCTCGACTACGCCGAGCTTCTCAAGAAGCTCATCTGTGGGCGGGGATGTTTCGCAGAATGCCAGTGTCAGCTCGTCGCTGTTCACGCCGCAGACATCTGCGGTGAACGTTGCCGGGGGTCTTGGAGGGCCGCCCTCAGTCTTCAGCCGAACTTCAACGTAGACGCGTTCGTTGCCTCTCTCGAATAGGATCTTTGCGGCGTGGAATCTCTCGGCCAGGTGGAGTTCCGACTCCGTCTCGTCCTTTCTGAATCTCCTTCGAAACGCGCCATAGTCCACGATATCCCGTGGTCTGATCTCCGAGGGATGGGGCGTGTCGAAGGCGAGCCTCATGGGATATCGAGCGTTACCAGAAGTAACGGGTCAGATATAAACGTTACCTAAGGTAACGAACGCGCCTCAGAGACAGAGTTACTTCCCCAAGCCGAGCAGCGCGCACGCTTCAGGAAAGAGCGACAGATCCTGATGAGGCAAACACATCGAAGCGGCAAACTCCTTCGAGAAGCTCGGATCGGCCGCGAGCTCGATGTACCTCACCTCCTCACCGATCACCTTCGCCTCCTCCCTCGCCTTCAGCGAACTCAGGCACATCTTCGCCCCCGCGATCGCCGTGTTTCCCACAAACGCGATGATCTCCGCAGGAACCTCAGGGATCAGCCCCAGAAGCTTCGCGCTGAATGGGTTCATGTAGCTCCCGAAGCTGCCAGCAATGTAGACATGCTTCAAGTCGGATGCCTTCACCCCGACGCGGCTCATCAGAACCGCGCAGCCTGCGTGAACTGCTGCTTTGGCGAGTTGCACCTCGCCTACGTCTCTCTGCGTGATCACGATAGAGTCACCTGTGGGCGTCTCCTCCCCCCACGCCAAGACGAAAGCCCTATCACCAGACAATTCAATGGCACGCTTGCTGTCTGTCTTCTGGAAACGCCCCTTCGAGTCAATCACGTGACACTTCAGGAGCTCGGCGACGGCGTCAAGTACTCCCGAGCCGCAGATTCCCACAGGCTTTTCGCCGCCTACCGTTTCGTATTCAGCATTCAGTGTTGTCGGCTCGACTCGGACTCGCTCGATTGCGCCGCGCACAGCCTTCATTCCCTGTCTTATGTGGGCGCCCTCGAAGGCTGGACCTGAGGCGCACGAACACGAGACGATGTCGTTTCTGCTGCCGACGAAGAGCTCCGTATTCGTGCCAATGTCGAGTAACAGCGAGAGCTCGTCGGAGTTCCTCATACCGGACGCGAGAACATCTGCAACCGCGTCGGCGCCGACGTAGCCAGCGATCAACGGTAGTACGTGCACGTTGGCGTGCGGGTGAGCGAGAATACCCACGTCCTTCGCACGTAGGTCAAGCGCGCTTTTCACCGCAGGCACGTATGGCGAGAGGGCAAGATGCCGCGACTCTATGCCGAGGAGGAAATGATGCATCGCCGTGTTCCCCACGATCACAAGCTCGTAGACTTGGCTTGGCGTGATTCCGGTATCTGCGCAGGATCGTTCTAGTAGTTGATTGATCGCAGACAGCACGCTTGACTTGAGCCGGAGCAGGTTATCATGGGTTCTCATCGCGTAAGACATGCGAGACATTATGTCCTCGCCGAAGACGAGCTGAGGGTTCTCAACAAAGA
>CAZUTN010000024.1:0-14644 GCA_964623365.1 uncultured Candidatus Bathyarchaeia archaeon | reverse complement strand
TTTTCTGCCTCCGCCCTCACCCGCGCCTGGTTCGCGTTCAAAATCTGCACTTGTTCCGACAGCTCCTTCGTCAGCACTTCGTTTTGCTCTATCCGCGTTGAGAGCGAGCACACCATCGCCGAAAGCAGCTGCCTTGCCTCGCGATAGCTCATACGTGAAATGTCCATTCTGCGGATGAGAAGACCGGTCGACAGGGTTCCGAAACCCGCCAAAACGCCCGCAAGCAGCCAGAAATGGTCCAAGGTCATCCTTGCCGCCCGACTATTGGGCCTGTGCGTTTTTATGTCTTCAATACTTCCGCTTTGTCAATCGGACGCTCTTGCGTCGCGTGTTTTGGCTGTGACGCGACGCACGTAGCGCCGCTGTGATATTGTTCGTGATGCGGCACTACCGCTCCACCGCTGCACAAGTGCGACCGCTGATGCGGGCGCATAGGTGTGACTCGTGTGACGTCACACTATATCATCCCTGAGGGGGAAATCTGAGGTCACCAAGCTGCGTTGCATCCCCGCTTGTCATGTGATGTCACGCCGGCACTTGAAGCACGTCATCTTTGCAAGCTCTCCAACGCTCGTTTGCAGCGCTTCTTCCAACACCTTGGTCGCATTGTAGCCTTCAGAATCGTCCTCGCGACCACTTTCACGCCTGGCATCAAGGAAAGTCTTCATTTCATCGCCTAGGCGGAGGAAAGGCTCCAATTTGGGGCTGTCGAACAAACCGAAGTACGCGAGAAGGAAAACCGTGTATATCGATTGGATGACGTTCCGACGCGCCTGAGATAGCGATCTATTGAACGCGCCTTTGCTCACACGTCTCCGGCCCGATCGAGGTTGAACCGCTCCGTCCCCAAGCGGCATGTGACCACCCTGCCAGAGGACATCTACGAGTAACGTCACAAACTGAACTTCTGTCAGATGACTGTTCGCGAGCAGGGTCCTCGCAAGGCTGTCATCCCTCAACCTGGCAAGCGACCAATCAGTGGGAGATTGAACCTGTTCCGAGCACATCTTACAGACTTCTCTGCGGGATACAGTTTCGTATCCCCCGCAAGATACTCACCGCAGTCTGATAACTCTTACGAGGTCTCTTGGCCAATTTTGGAACGTTGAAATAACCGGCGCGTCACCCATGCGCCTCGTGAGAAGAGTATGGGTCGTCGACGCCGGCGCGTCATCAGAATCGTCAAAAAGAAACTCCCCAAGGTCTTCACTTGCCCCGTCTGTAGTGAGGAGGCCATGAAAGTCACACTACCGAAAGGTCCGGGCGTGGCTGTCGTCCAGTGCGCCGCGTGTGGAGCCAAGGACCAGTTCGAGGTGCTCCGCGGCACGCAGATGGTTGATGTCTACTGCAAGTTCACAGACAGATTCTACGCGACCGGGAAGACCGAACCCGCAACTCAGCCGAGTACGGGCCACACCAGCTGATGTTGAGATCTCTCCCGAGCGCAAAGACGCAGTATAGGCTATTGCGGGTAGGATTAAATGCACTCATCACCTGATGCATCTTGATCTCTAATTGAAGGCCGGGAGCTTTGTAGTCACGAGTTCCCAAGCCCACCATCTTCATGCGCAGTTTCATGAAGTGTATGAGCTGGCAAGGCTCGCGCGTTCGAAGGGATTGGATCCCTCGCTCGAACCAGAATGCAACGTCGCAAGAGATGTCGCCGAAAGGGTCGAGAAGTCGGTAGGCCCATCCGGCATAGCGAAAAGAATCCGAGAGCTCTCCTCCATAATTCCCCGTGAGGAAGTCGCGATCAAGGTAGCAGAGGAGATAGCGGTCGCGCGTTTTGCGTCCGAGGGAGAAAGCGCAGCCGAGCAGGCGATACGCACGGCTGCCGCGATCCTCGACGAAGGCGTCACAGCGGCGCCCGTCCAAGGTATCAACACTGTCAAAGTCAAGAACAACCCTGACAAAACGAAATATCTTGCTCTCTACTTCGCGGGGCCCATTAGGTCAGCCGGCGGGACCGAAATGGGGCTGAACGTGGTCGTCGCCGACTATGTCCGTCAGATTGTTGGACTGGGCAGATACAAGGCCACAGAACTCGACGCCAAACGCTTCGTAGAGGAGCTGAGGCTCTACGAGCGTGAGGTGGCTAGGTTCCAATACAAGGTTCCTGATGCAGAACTCTTCAACGTGATAATGAGGCTACCCGTCGAGATCACTGGAGTAGAGACCGACCCCGTTGAGGTCGCCTCCTACAGAAACGTGCCCAGGACAGAGACGAATCGTGTCCGAGGCGGAGCTCTACGAGTGGTCAATGACGGCCTAATAGGTCGCAGCCAGAAGATCCTGAAAATCGTAGAGCGACTTGCCCTCCCCGGATGGGACTGGCTACGGGACCTCCGTCAGGCGTCTCCAGACGCAGAGGAGGTCAAAGAACTGATGTTTATGGAAGACATAGTTGCCGGCCGCCCTATCTTCTCTCTTCCCGGAGTTCCGGGCGGTTTCAGGCTTCGCTATGGCCGGACACGCGTCACGGGCATGGCTGCGGTCGGGATCCATCCAGTCACGATGGTTGTTCTGGATGATTTCGCAGCGACCGGAACCCAGCTGAGAACGGAAAGACCCGGCAAGGCAGGCATCGTTACGCCAGTCGACACCATAGAGCCGCCGATAGTGAAACTGAGCGATGGGTCAGTGGTTAGGCTTGAGACCGTTGAACAGGCAAGGCAAGCGAAGAAGTCGATTCAATCGGTGCTCTTCGTCGGAGACTTGCTCGTCTCGTTTGGCGAATTCCTAGAGAACAACAGGCCCCTTGTCCCGTCAGGATTCACGGAAGAATGGTGGGCGCAGTTGGTCAAGAACCGGGTTGCGCTCGGTTTCAAAACGCTCCGGGACGCCGAACAGGCCTGCGGCTTATCGCAAGAGAGGCTTGCGTCATTCATTCAGAATCCTCTACGGTCTTTTCCGTCGCCTGGCGAGACCCTGCTACTATCTCAGAGACTGGGTCTTCCTCTGCATCCCCGTTACACGTGGTTCTGGGAGAGGCTTTCCGCGGAAGACTGGGCCTTCCTCAGAAAGGTAGCGGCTCCCCATCGGGGTGGCGCGACGCGCATACCCGGTAGCATTGTCATGCCTGCCGAACCCAGAGTGAAGGCGCTTCTTGAGACCCTGTGCATTCCTCACACGCTCGAAGATGACACAATCTACTTTGGCGAAGAAGCAGCTGTCCTAGCGGCGTGTCTTGGCGTCGGGAAACCAGCGCCCGCCGATGCGGGAACCAGCGGGTTGGAAGCTGTACGAACAGTAGCGGGGTTTCCCGTTGTCTCTCGAGGCGGAACGTTCATCGGAGCGAGAATGGGGAGACCCGAGAAGGCCAAGAGGAGAGAGATGCGGCCGATCGTGCATTGCCTGTTTCCCTTGGGACTTGCAGGAGGCCCAAGACGAAACATCGTCGAAGCGGTGAAGTCGAGAAGCATCGTGGAGGTGGAACTCAGCAGGCGTCGTTGCGGAAGCTGTGGGGAGATTACTCATCAGACATTGTGCCCTAGGTGTGGAAGCAGGACAGAAATCGACCCGGTCTGCCCCAAGTGCGGAAAGACAGTTCCACAAGGACCCTGTCCTGTATGCAAGATCCGCTGTCTCTCATACGATAGAAGAACAGTTTCTTTGAGCGATATTTGGACGGCTGCCTCCAAGACACTTCAGCTCACAGAGCAACTCGACATCGTCAAGGGCGTCAAGGGTCTCACCAGTGAATCCAGATACGCGGAGCGACTCGAGAAAGGCATCCTCCGGGCAAGGCACGACCTTTCGATGTTCAAGGACGGCACGGTAAGATTTGACGCAACGAACGCTCCGCTCACGCACTTCAAGCCCTTCGAAATCGGCGTCACACTAGACAGGCTTAGCGAACTAGGATACGACGTTGACATTGACGGGAATCCTCTTGAGCGTTCCGACCAGCTCGTTCCGACAAAACCTCAGGATATCGTCGTCAATGACTCCTGCGGAGACTACTTGCTGAGAATCGCGAAGTTCATCGACGAGCTACTGACAAGATTCTACGGCCTTCCCGCCTTCTACAAAGCCAGGTCTCGTGAGGACTTGATCGGTCACCTTGTTGTCGGCCTCTCGCCTCACACATCTGTGGGCGTGATCGGGAGGATAATTGGCTTCACAAGAGCTCGAGTGTGCTTCGCTCACCCATTTTGGCATGCAGCAAAGCGGAGAGACTGCGACGGTGATGAGGACTCCGTCACGTTGGCACTGGATGTCTTGCTCAACTTCTCAAGGTCCTTTCTGCCCTCGCGAATTGGCGGGATCATGGATGCGCCTCTTCTTCTGACAGTTGTGATGAACGCATCAGAGGTGGCTCGTCAAGCCTTCAATCTCGAGGTCGTAGACAGGCTTCCGCTTAGGTTCTTCGAAGAGGCGTCGAGGAACACCGATCCAAAAGCTGTCACTGACCTGATTGAGGTCGCTCTGCATCGACTGGGGAGCGAGCAAATCCTTCAGCCGATCGGTTTCACGCATGAGATTCATGACATTAACGTCGGGGTTCACGAAAGTGCGTACACACAGCTCCCGACGATGATAGACAAGATGACTGCGCAACTCAATCTGGCCGAGAAGATTCGCGCGGTTACCCCGGCAGACGTGGCAAGGCGAGTGCTCTCAACACATCTGATGAGAGACCTGATCGGGAACCTGAGAGCTTTCTCAACTCAGCGGATGCGTTGCATGAAATGCAACACGAAGTTTCGCCGCCCTCCGCTGAGAGGAGTCTGCCCGAAGTGCGGAGGAAAGATTACGATGACAGTGTACAGGGGAACCATTGAGAAGTACCTTGACCTAGCTCGCGATCTTGTTCGACGCTACGACTTAGGAACCTACAACGCGCAAAGGCTGCTTCTACTTCAGGAGGAGCTCAAGTCCCTATTCCACGAAGAGACCGAAGAGAAGAAACAACCCGCTCTGGCGGATTTCATGTAAAGATCCTGGTGGGGATCGGCAACGAGTGAAATGCATCCGAAGGCATACTTGATCACCAAACGAAACGTGAAAGCAGGACTGAAAGCTCGTTCCAAGATCCTATTCGTCTTGGAGGAAGGGAACAGAGTCGCTCCCGACATCTCGAAACGCAGTGGCCTAGGGTACGACTGCGTCATTTACCATCTACGGTCGATGAGCAAGGAGCGGCTTGTCGAGCGATCGAGGCAACGGCCGTACCTCTGGGCGCTCACAAGGTTCGGCCAGCAGCGCTTGAGCCCATACTAGCAAAGTGTGGGCGCATCCGAGTTAGAGATAGCTACCTGTAATAGGAAGCCGCAAGGCGTCTTAGTACGGACATTCTTGGAGGCCTAGACTTGACTACCACTCTGAGGCTCTACGAGCAGCCAGTGCTCAACAGTCCAGTGATGGTCGCGGGGCTTCCCGGGATTGGATCAGTCGCATGGCTTGCAGTGGATCATCTCGTGAGAGAGCTCAAAGCCGAGTTATTTGCCGAGGTATACTCCCCATCCTTCTCGCCCAAGGTTTGGTTGACAGAGGACGGAACTGTCAAGCTGGTGAAGGGAGACTTCCGCTTCACTAAGAGCAGAGTCAGAGATTTTGTGTTCTTCACCGCTAGCGAGCAGCCCCACTCGCCTGAGGGCCAGTACGAGCTTGCCGACCGAGTCCTCGAATTTGCCGAAAAACTGTCAGTCAAGAGACTCCTCACGATGGGAAGAATGGCAACCGATCGATTCACAGAGACGCCAAGAGTCTATGCCGGAAGCACAGACCCGAAGCTGATGAGTGAACTCAAGGGACACGGCGTCCTTAAGCTTGCAGGCGGCTCCATAACCCGAACCAATGGGTTGCTGTTCGGTTTGGCCAAGCCTAGGAACATCCAAGCGGTCTGCCTGCTGGCAGAGACTCCGGGTTACCTGTCGTTTGACGCGGGCGCGGCCCGCGCCGTGCTCGAAGTGATCTCCAAGATGCTCGGCCTTCAGGTCGACATGTCGCATCTTGAGAAGCAGGCAAAGGAGAACAAGGACGCGGTCGATCGGGCCAAGGGGACGGGCAAACGATGGGGGCGAACCGAGGTCCGCACGCCGGTCTCCGACCGAGAACTGTCCTACGTGAGTTGAGCATCTGGGAACGATTGAGCGCACGGGAAATGGGGCCAGAGGTCTTAGCAAAGATATCATAAATGACATCCTCTTTCTTTTCCAAGAGTGAGAGAGATGCTACCAGAAGAAGATCTCAGAGCCGCATCCACGATCTTCAACGCACTGGGCAGCGTTGTGAGGCTGAGAATTCTGAAAATGCTCATCGAGACGAAGAAGCCGCTTCACATAAAGGCCGTGGCTCGTAACCTGAACATGGACTACGCAGCCGTCTACAGACACGTCCACGTCTTGAGAACAGCCAGGCTGCTAGAAGTCTTCGAGGTGGGAAGGTCTCGGGTTCTCACGCCCCGAAAACCAGATTTGATCAGTGAACTCATCCACAGGACGAAAGAGGTCCTAGCCTAGTCAGTTTGTAGGCTGCGGAAAGTAGCTGTCTGGACGTAGCGGGTCAGAAAAGCTCTGAAACCGCTATGGCCCGCTATGGCGCTGGTGAACACGCTCATCACCACGATTTCGAACCACGCCTTCGTGAGAATAGGTGCAAGGAACGCGGACAGAAAGGCTTGATTCGGCATGAAAACCGGGACGAATACTGTGAAGAGCATGTAAATCCACGCGGCCTCAGGCACGAACCCGAGCAATACTATCGGAATCAGGAGAGTCGTTCGGCTCTGTGAGGACTTTACCATTCGAGTCAGTAGACCAACAGAAAATCCGCTGATCGCTTTTCCGACGCTCGTGCCGAACCCAAGTACGCCCAGCTGCCCTCCTATGAACCCAAAGAAGGCTGAAGGAAGGATCCCCGCCAAAAAGCCAGTCAAGCCGCCTACTACCGGACCCCCGAAAACTGCCGCGATGAATACGGGAAGTGAGGAGAAGTCCAGCGCAACTTGCCGAACCATCGTTGGTGCGATCGTAATCGCAGCCAAAACATTCCCGACGGCACCCATTGATAGCGCGAACGTTAGATCTTTCACCGAGAGAGCCAAAGTCCAGCCCTTGTACCCTGTAAACGTGCCTCCTGCTATAAGAGATGTCCCACACGCTATCAAGCAATGTCAGCCATGACATTATATCTTTGCACAGAAGTCATGTATTCAACGCCTGACAGTTAGACTATAGAGCACCGTGCCAAGCGATAGGTCGCAGGGCTTTGGATTGCATATCGTCCTCCTCGCGGGCGGCGTGGGAGCAGCGAAGTTACTCGAAGGCCTCGCCCAGATAGTCGCTCCCGGAGACCTATCATGTGTGGTCAACACAGGCGATGATATTGTTCTCCACGGACTGCATATCTCACCGGACTTGGACATAATCACCTACACCCTCGCTGGCATAGTCGACAATGAGAAAGGATGGGGCATCCGTCAAGATACTTTCAACTGCTACGAAGCACTCAGGAACTTAGGATCCGACGAATGGTTCAGACTTGGCGACAAGGACCTTGCAACGCACCTCTACAGGTCAGAACTACTGAGAAGTGGGCTCTCGCTTTCAGAAGTCACAGCTGCTCTCTGCAAACGTCTCGGAGTCAGATCCCGAGTGTTTCCAATGACGAATGACAACTTCGAGACTTGGGTTCAAACGGATGCTGGCTGGATGCATTTCGAGGAATACTATGTGCGGAGAGCTTGTAGAGACGACGTGAGAGGGGTCGAGTTCCGCGGGGCCGATAGAGCACGGCCTGCTTCGGGGGTCTTGGAAGCGCTAAGTGACGCGGACCGAGTTATCGTTGCTCCCAGCAATCCGGTTGTGAGTATAGGAACAATCCTCGCTGTCCCGGGGATTAGAAAAACCCTACGACGCAGGAAAAAGCCGGTCATCGCAATCAGCCCGATCGTGGGTGGTGTGCCTCTGAAAGGACCCGCCGACAAATTCATGTTACATCGTGGGGTTGAAGTTACGCCGAAAGGCGTCGCTCAACTCTACCGAGACTTTCTCGATCAGCTGATCCTGGACTATGCAGACAAGGAATTGATCGACGACATTGCTTCGATGAGAATTGAGGCGGTTGCCACAAACACGATTATGAGAACAATGGAAGACAAGGTTCGGCTCGCAGAAACCGCGCTTGAAGACCTGCACCGCTGAGGATTCCTGCGTTGCAGGACAAAATCGCGTGAGGCTGGTGTGGCGTGTCCACCTATGCAATAGTTCCGGTTCGCCAGTCGTCCGTAGCGAAAACACGCCTAGCCGGTGCTCTCAGCAAGAAACAGCGCGCGGCCCTTAGCCTCGCTATGTTGTCGGATGTCTTGGACGCTTTACGCCGAACGAAAGAGGTTGGTAGCATCGTGCTCGTTACCCGCGACATCAACGCAGCTCGCTTGGGAATAGCGAAAGGTGCCCGTGTTCTCTGGGAAGGTCGCTCCCACGGCTTGAATCCGGCGCTCAGGATTGGTATTCGGTTCGCCGAACGTGAAGGCGCCGACCAGGTGCTCATAGTCCCTGCCGACGTTCCTCTAGCGAAACCGAAGGATTTCAGCAGAATACTCAGAGCGGGACGCAAAGCGAGCGCGCTCATCGTTCCTTCCTATGACGGGGGAGGAACCAACGCTTTACTTCTGCGTCCACCGAGCATAATGCCGATCTCTTACGGCAGGAACAGTTACAGACGGCATTGCAGGTCGGCTCGAAAGAGACGCTTGAGCGCTCGGGTCCTAAAGCTTCGATCGCTGCAGCTCGATCTAGATACTCCACTTGATCTGAGGCGGATTCGCCTAGCCTCCGGGAACACAAGCTCCCAAAGCTTGCTGAGAAGATGGCTGCATACTGAACAGAGCCGTCTTGGCCCAGACTAGGTCAACGCAAGGCCACTTCGTATTAGGAAATCTCTAGCGGATTTGTCGTGTTCTCTAATCCATTCAGTAGCTTGCGTTTTCCACTTCAAGTGCTCGGTGTAAATGGTTTCCCGCCCAGAGTATTTTTGATAGTACCTTTCTTGCCTGATTGCTTCGTCCGCCAGGCTGAGATAGTTATCAATCTCCGCTGTCGTGATTTCCCTGTACTTGTTCCTATGAACTATGGTTCCAAGGGGCCACCTCGGTCTAAGCGGAGGGGACTCCTCAGGATAGCCGATGCAAAGCCCGAGAAGCGGTATCACTCCCTGAGGAAGATCCAGCACCTCGGAGACATCCTTCATCGCGTAGAAGACTGCTCCAACCAAGCAGCTCCCTAACCCCATCAGGAGAGCGGCCGTGGCCATGTTCTGAGCAACCATGCTGGCCTCAACGATCGAAAAGAGCTTGGCGTACAGCCCCTCACCGTGTTTCAGATGATAGTCATGGCCAAGGCGGTCGAGGATCATCCGAAATCTACGGATATCAACGCACACTAGGATGAAAACGGGCGCCTTAGCAATGAACCTCTGCCGAGTTGCTTCGCTGATCTTGGAGAGCTTCTCAACGTCATCCAGGATGACTAGACTGTAGACTTGGAAACCGCCTGGACTAGGCGCTCTCTGGCCCACAAGGAGGATCCTCTTGAGCACGTCTTCTTCAACAGGATCCTTTCTGAATCGCCTGATGCTCGTTCTGTTCAGCATCATTTCAACAGCAGTGCTCAATGTATGTCGCCTAGAGTAGCATTGCATTTACTAACAAATGCTTCTGCTCTTCGCACTTCTACGTGCGTCTCAAGCGCGTCCTATGAGTGGTACTGCTCGGGCAGGTTCGGTTTACTGGGCATCTTGGGCAGAAGGGTGTGGAGGCTTTGCAGATCTCGCGCCCAAAGCGAATGAGGGAAAGGTGCATTCTGATCCTGCGCTTAGCTGGAACGAGCTTTTCGAGCGCCAGCCTCGTCTCCTCGTATCCGGCATTTCTTCGAACTATTCCCAGTCGCTTAGTGACTCTCATTACGTGTGTATCGACTGGGATGGTCGGGTGATTTGCTAGGAAGGCGAGCAGAATGTCCGCTGTCTTGTACCCGACGCCAGGTAACTCCGTCAGGATCGATCTAGCTTCGATGGGCCTCTTCTTGAGGATCGAATCCAAGTCACCGCCGAAGCGATCAAGAATAATCGTTGAGACCTCTTTGATCCTAGGCGCCTTGACCCTGTAGAGCCCCGCGGGCCTGATGCATTCCATTAGTTCGTCGGTCGGAGCCTGCGAGAGGGCTTTCGGCGTGATCTCAAATCGGCTCTTGAGTCTGCTCATCGCCCTGTCCCTGTTCAGGTCGTTCGTGTTCTGGGACAGGATAGTTCCGACGAGGGTCTCAAACGATGTGGCGGATACAGCCCAGCCTCGCACTGGATACCGACGCAGGATCTGTCTGAGCATATGTCTCTGTGAAGCGAGAGCTGAGCGCCTTATTCGCATGCAGCATCCCCGCATCTCAGACCGAGACCTGCTTGCCCTTTCAAGTCTTGCTGGCGCGTTACAAGCCCCTGGTAAGACACGTCATGAAGGCATCTTGAGGGATCGTCACTAGGTTAGAAAAGCAGTGCGCACAAACACAAGCTGTTAGCACGCGACCGGAACGGCTCACAAGCCCCTCAGTCTTCTACCTCACTGAGCCAGCTACTTCCTTGACTACGCCCTCGAAGACATCGAGGCCCGCGTCTAGCAGCTCACGGGTGATCACTAGCGGTGGTACGAAGCGCATTGTGGATTTGCCTGCGGTTATTATGGCAAGTCCTCTCTTGAAGCATTTCATCATGATCTCCTGCGCGAGTTCAGGACCGGCTTGCCTCCTGTCCGGGTCCTTGACGATCTCGGCACCTACCATGAGTCCTTTGCCGCGTACGTCTCCAAGTATCTGATACTTGCTTTGCATCTCTTTGAGTCGATTCAGCAGGTGCGCTCCCTGTTTCGTTGCGTTTTCGAGCAGTCGCTCCTCTCTGATCACGTCAATCACGGCGAGGCCAGCCGCGCAGGCGACTGGATTTCCCCCGAACGTCGTCGCGTGTGATCCGCCTTCCCAGTCCATGATCTCATCCTTGCTAACGAGCGCCCCAATGGGAAGGCCAGAACCCATGGCCTTCGCCACGCACACGGCATCTGGAACGATATCAAAGTGCTCAATTGCAAACCATTTGCCAGTTCGTCCCATCCCTGACTGAATCTCGTCGTCGACCATGATTACATCGTACTTGTCGAGGATCTTACGTAGTCGCGTGAAGTAGCCATCCGGCGGGACCACGTACCCTCCCTCGCCCTGTATGGCCTCAACGAACATGGCTGCAACGTCTTCGGGCGGGACATACTTGCCTAGCACTTCTTCGTCGATGAAGTCTGCGCACCAGAGATGGCATTCTGGATGTGAGAGATGGAACGGGCAGCGGTAGCAGTAGGGATAGGGGACATGCGTCACCCCCGGGACCAGCGGAGAGAAATGTCTGCGCTGGACAGGCTTGCTCGCAGTCAAGCTGGCAGCGCCTTGAGTCCGTCCGTGAAATGCGCCAGTATAAGCAAGGAAGAGGCTGTTTCGCGTGTGCCACTTGGTCATCTTCATGGCTGCCTCGACGACTTCGGCGCCGCTGTTAGAGAGGAAGACTCTCTTCGAGAAGGCGCCAGGAGTGATCTTGGTGAGTTCTAGGCTGAGATCCACTATGGCCTGATAGTAGAAGTCCGTATACGAGTAGTGGATCAACTTCTTGGTCTGCTCAGTGATTGCGCTGACGACTCTTGGGTGACAATGGCCCACGTTGAGAACGGCTAACCCGGAGTTGAAGTCAATGTATTCGTTGCCGTCCACGTCTCTGACCACACATCCGGACCCGGAGTCCGCAGCGAGTGGGTACCATCTCACCATGGACTTTGAGATACAGGATTCGTCAGTGCGGATGAGTTCGCGTGCTTTCGGCCCGGGCGGTGTAACCAGTATCTTCGGATACCGCGCTTTCCCGCTCATCTTGCCTCGACCAGTACTCGAAAGCTGCAGTAGCGGGTCAAAAAGGGTTTGGGACGACCGGGAAGAGTTCTCCTTGGGTCTTGCTACTTTCCGAGCAGGATCTCTATCGTTGAAATGGTTCCTCGGGATCCGTCGTGCCGCGTCACTTCCTCGGATCCTATCACTATATCCTCGATCTCAAGGTTCTTCAGAAACGAGTCCCTAAGCATCAGGACCGCATCAACAGCCTTTGCTATCGCTTGCCCTCGAGCACGGACCATAACCTCTTCAGCGCCCGAGTTGAACAGAGTCACGCATGCAACAACGTAGTTCATGATTGGCTTCTTGCCGACGCGAACCAAGTTTGCTTGTTCCATCACTGCGTTCACACTGGAGGTAGAGTTGCTGGGTTTGGGCTGTCCCTTGCTTGCCGAAGGTATTGCCGTCTGTACCTTCTCTCTTGACCCTATAAGAATGCCGATAGCTCGTGAACGCTCCCGCCGTTCTCCCGCATTCGACATTGCTACTTGATTCCCTCGGCCCCGCATCCTCTCGTTCCAGTCACGTAGCTGAACACTGAAATCCTTTTAATTGAGCATGTCCTCGTTTTTCCGGCACAGCTTTGGGTTTCGACAAGCCTCTCCTGAATCTTCCTAACTTGCTTTACGATAGGAGAGTGACTGTGCGTCATGCTCTTTCAGACAGGTTTGGAAGGCCGGTCACAAACGCTAGGATCTCACTGAATTCGAGTTCAAGCTGCAACTTCAGATGCATTCACTGTCACATGGAAGGCATCAAGTCCGCCCCTTCGGTGCTGATGACCGCAGATGAGATAGAGCGCGTGGTCCGCGTCCTGTACGCTTTCGGGGTCGACGCCGTCAAGCTGACCGGTGGGGAGCCAATGCTTCGCCGGGACATACTCCAGATCGTGAAGAAACTGAAGGCTGTGGGTCTTCGCGACATTTCCATGACCACGAACGGCACGCGCTTCTCAGAGCTTGCGGACCAGTTGCACAATGCGGGCCTCTCAAGAGTGAACGTCAGCCTTCACAGCCTCCGCACAGATCGTTTCCGATTCATCGCGGGAGTGGACGGATACGACGACGCGTTCAGCGCTGTAACTGCGGCGACAGAGGCCAAGCTTTTGCCGGTCAAGTTGAACGTGACATTGATGAAGGATGTCAATGACGACGAGATTGAGGAGATGATTCAGTTGGTTCGCAAGTTGGGGGGTGACGGTGAGGTTGTCCTCCAACTGATAGAACTCGTTGTCACGGACCCAACGTTCTACTCGAGATACCACTGTGACCTCACACCGATAGAGGAACGTCTGAAGGCCGACGCAATCGCGGTCTACAGACGAGGGATGCACAACCGCCCGAGGTACATTCTGCCGGACGGAGTCACCGTTGAAGTTGTGCGTCCAATGCACAACTCAGAGTTCTGCATGAAGAACAACAGAATACGAATCACGCATGACGGCAAATTCAAGCCGTGCCTACTCAGGGACGACAATCACGTGGATTTTCTAACCAAGATGAGAGCGGGTGCCTCAGACGCCGAGATCGCGGAAATATTCAAGCGGGCAGTATTGCTGCGCGAGCCGTTCTTCAAGGGTCATGAAATTGGCGTGCCCGCGTTGGGAGCCTCGCGGACGTTCCTTGGAGCCTGTCAGGACTAATCGCTTCAGATTCTGCTCTAAGTATCCAGTCTCTGCAGGCGTGTGAGCGTTTCCTCGCTCGTCGTCTCAAGGCGAGTTTCGAAAACGCTCTCGAAAACATGTGAGAGAGGTTCTTTGACTTCTGAGATTGACACTTGCCTCCCTAGTTCTTCTGTCATGGATGTCATGATTGCGCTGTCATATCCGCAAGGGTTGATTGTAGCAAAATACGAGAGGTCTGTTGAGACATTGAGAGCGAAACCATGAAATGCGATCCAGCTACGAACGGCAACGCCAATCGAAGCGATCTTCTTCTGGTCGACCCACACTCCCGGGCGGCCCTCTATCCTCTGCGCCCTGATTCCGAAGTGATCCAAAGTCTCGATCAGCGTTCTTTCGAGGCTTCTCACATAGCCTCTAATGTCTTTGCCGCGTGACGAAAGCTCCAGAATCGGATATCCAACGAGCTGACCATACCCGTGGTATGTGACATCTCCTCCCCTTTCGACCTCATAGATTGGGAGCACCTTCGACAGTATGTTCTCAGGCTTCGCGGATTTGCCCATAGTGATGACGGGGGGATGTTCTACAATCAGCAAGATATCGGGAACCCGCGCCTGTGCACGGAGTTCTACGAGCCTGTGTTGTAGCTCCCAAGTCTCTTTGTAGTCGCGAATCTGCAGATCAACGAGCACGGTCCTGTTCATGGCGATCTCAAGATGTGGATTGCCTTTCCTTTGGCTGCTTCGGTGGCCTCCATGAGGCTTTCAGGAAGCGTGGGGTGAGGGTGAACCGTCAAAGCCAGGTCGTCCAAGGTTGCTCCCATCTCAATCGCCAGCGCGGCTTCACTGATGAGGTCTGTTACATCCGCGCCAACCATGTGGACACCAAGTATCTGTTCGCTCTCTCTGTCTGCGACCACTTTGACGAATCCATCAGTCTCCCCAACTGCGACTGCTCGGCCTAGCGCTGTGAAAGGGAACTTCCCCACGATCGTGTCGTATCCTTCCTTCTTGGCTTCCGATTCCGTCAAACCTACCGTCGCGATCTCGGGATCCGTCCAGATAGCGCTTGGGATCGCCTTGAAATCAGCTGCGCTCGC
>CAZUTN010000023.1:12812-14657 GCA_964623365.1 uncultured Candidatus Bathyarchaeia archaeon | reverse complement strand
TGGCGTAGGTTGTTGTCGTACAGCGCAGCTGCAGGATGGTACAGGGGCAGGATCTTCACGCTTCCCGCCAAGAACAGTTTTCCGTGGACGTGCCCGATCGTGTCCTCTTCGATGCCGTATCTCTTGAAGATCTGAGATCTTGCGGTATCCCCTAGCGTGCATACAATGTCTGGTCTGAGGAGTTCGATCTGCCTATCCAGGTAGGGCGAGCAGGCTGCGATCTCGTCAGTCGTCGGTTTCCTATCCTTGGTCCAGTTGCCCGATTCCTCTGTGGGACGGCATTTGACGATGTTGGTGATGAATACTCGTTCTCGCTGGAGGCCAATTGACTGCAGGCACTCGTCTAGGAACTTTCCTGCCCTGCCCACGAACGGGCGACCTTCAAGGTCCTCCTGCCTGCCAGGCCCTTCGCCGATGAAGACTATCTTCGCGTCCGCAGGTCCTTCGCCAGGGACGGCGCTGTGCCTTGTTTTCGAGAGGTGGCAAAGCGTGCAGGCTGTGATCGTCTCGTGAAGCTGTCTGATGCTCGATTCCGCACCGCCGCTCATCGGTGGCTCCGGTCCCTCATGTAGGAGCAGTTTCACACAAGATATATCTGAGCCCCAGGCATTAACCGCGAGCCTTCAAAGGAGACCCAGCATTGCCGATCACTGACGTATTCAAGAAGCAGCTAGCGCAAAAGCACAGGCTGCACTACAAGGTCTGCCGCGACTGCGGGGCAAGAAACGCGAAGGCGGCTTCGCTCTGCCGAAAGTGCAGAAGCTACAATCTGCGCTGGAAGAAAAGAGAACTTGGAGCCAAGTAGTCTCGCGGCTTGCCTTGGCTAAGAGATGCCCAGCTGAGCTTTCGCTTGCGGACTCATCTTCTCCGGAGTCCAAGGCGGGTCCCAGACCACTTCGACCGTTGCTTCCTTGACTCCGCTGATGCTCCGCAGTTTCTCTTTCACCTCTCGCGAGATGAACGTATGCATCGGGCAGCCTGGAGCTGTCAGCGTCATCTTCACATGTACATTGTCACCGTCAACGCTGACATCGTAGATCAGGCCTAGGTCCCAGACGTTGACTGGGACCTCAGGATCGTAACATTCCTTGAGCGCTTTCACGATCTCTTCCATTGTGACCAAACAAGTCACCTCCGCCGTTCTCCTTCAGCAACGTTGCCAACGCGCCTCAACTCTTGGGTCGCGTTGAGCTGCCTCGTCTTCTCAATCACCCTCTGTGCAATCGACGCGAAGTCCGCGCCGTTGTATTCTTCGATCTTTCCTTCGTCGCAGAGCTGGGATATCAGCGGGTTCACCGCAATCGACCCCAGAAACTCTATGTCGGCGACAGCTGAAGCCTCTCGGCCTTTGGATCTTCCGTATAACTCAATCCTCCTCCCACAGTCTGGACAATTCAAGTAGCTCATGTTCTCGATCAGGCCGATAATGGGAATATTCATGATCCGTGCCATGTTGATCGCCTTCCCGACAATCGTCACAGCCAACTCCTGCGGCGAAGAAATGATCAACACAGCGTCGACAGGGAGTGACTGAAACACTGTTAGAGGGCTGTCCGACGTTCCTGGAGGCAAGTCAACGAGCAGATAGTCGAGCGCTCCCCATTCCAGATCCCCGTAGAGTTGGCGGATCGCGCTGTTGATCATCGGGCCGCGCCAGACCAGAGCGGCGTCGTCGCGATCCATCAGCAGATTCATCGACACCAACTTGATGCCTGTCCGGCTCACTGGCGGAGCTACTCCAGAGCGGGTCCGGGCTGGGCGGTCTTTCACTCCAAGGATCTTCGCTATGCTCGATCCCGTCAGGTCTGCGTCGAGGATTCCCACCGAGAAGCCGTGCCTTCGAAG
>CAZUTN010000023.1:0-12712 GCA_964623365.1 uncultured Candidatus Bathyarchaeia archaeon | reverse complement strand
CGTCAGTGCAATCGTCACTTGGACTGTGTTCCCTTGGACTTCGACAGATCTGACCATGCCCAAGTCCAGTATGCTGATGTTGATCTCAGGGTCCCTCACGGCCTTGAGCGCTTGTATGACTTTTTCTCTGGTGACCGTCGCAGGAGACTCGCGGCGCATGACCTGTGATTACCGTCCTTCTTCTGTCGCTCAGCGTTGTATCTGTTCGTCGTTTCGGCTAGCCGCATGCCCTACGTCATACTGCTACTTAAGCGGTGCATTTGTCATGTGTCAGGCCACTGCGACCACAACGCGACCAATCACGCAACCCGCGACCCTTCCTGCAACATCTCGCCCGAATCGCGTGAAGTGAGGTGGCTTCTACAAACGCATCAGTGACACAGAATCCCATCGTCAAGTTACATCTTTTGGCCTGCGTCCTAGCCTACGAGCCAGAAGAAACAGACCTATTGCGGCCAAAGCGACTGCCACGGTAGCCGCAAAAATCAGCGAAGCATTCTCGCCAAGAGGAGCCGCCGCTTCTGTCTTGGAAATCTGCGAACTTGTTACAATAGTCACGGCATGGAGAACTACCACTGAGAATCCGTGCCTGAAAAACGAAGTGAATATGACTTGTCCGTCTGGGTACTGGAGCCCTGATTCCGCAAGCAGGCGCCATGTTCCAAGAGCGTGAGGGTTCTCAGCCGCGGAGAACCGGAAGCTGACATGCTCCTCCCCAGATGCCGCCTGAAGTTGGACAATGCATGATGTGTTGGCTGTCACCGCAGGGGATACGAGGCATGGGTCGGGCGACCCCGTTGCCGTTCCCTTCAAGTAGTCTTGTTTCTCATCGTCGAGTATACCAACCACCAACAGATAGCCCGCTTCGGCGTCCTGGTAAGAGACAGCCAGCTCCACAACGACTGGTTGCGGACTTGCGTATTCTACTTGTCGAGGATAGCTCAGGCGAAGGAACTTGGTAGTTTGCGCGTGCACGTTGGGGGCAACCACGCCAATTGTGAGAATGAGAAGCAGGACCGCAGGCAGTAGTCTGCGAGGCTGCGGGGGTTGCAACACTTTGAACCATCCAGGGGCCATGGTTGCCGCTCGCTCGCGTGTTTGAGTTTGGTTCATGTCGAACCCTCAACCATAGTCTTCTTCCACGGCTTGGCGTCCCTCTCACAATTCGGACACAAGTAGAAGCCTGAAGACCGACAACCGGTTCCACGGACACAGTGTGTGAATCCAAAAGTTGGTATCCGCACTACCGGTACAGCTGACAAAACGGTCCTCCAGCATCTTGGAGGAAACTCTGAGTCCTATCAGATGTTTCTTCAGTCTCTGCCCCTCGCACTTCAAGGGTCGATCCCTAGTTCAACATACGGCCCAGCTGGGCTCTTCGCTTGATTTCGTTCGCTTCCTCATGCGTTGCTTCTATCCATTTCGTCTCGGACAGACCCGCTCTGCGGCAAATGGCGGCGGAGCGTCCCGTCAGCGCGGGCCGTCACGATGTGATCTTGAGGCGGTAAAGCTGGCGGTTAAGCATTTACATTCGCCTATCGAATACTTGGCGAGCCACCATGTTCTGTCCCCTGTGTGGAAATGAGATGAAACAGGAGCCATCCGGACCGACACTCATCTGCTCAAAGTGTCGTCGGGAGGAACCGGCTTCAATTGACGAAGCAATCCTTCTTAGGCAACAGCCGTTTCTCCGCAGATGTGTCAACTGTCGCGGGACGTTATTGATTGAGGACACCTACTGTCGCGGATGCGGAGCCCGATACGACGTCTGGATTACTGGCGCGGAACAGGGACGGTAACAAGGGTAAGGACGCTCTCTCAAAGCAAGACTGCTAGCCGCTTGTCCGTCATTCGATCGAGTAGTCACCGTCAGGGAACACTGTCACCATGATCGGTCTGATGACGCGTGTGCCGGACACATGATTCCTGGCCTTGAAACGAATGTCCTCGTAGATTCGGGTGAAGTTTGCGCCTAGCTTGATCTTTGCGCGGTTTGCGCGATTCAGAACCATGCGCGGTATGTCCACAAGATGAGTCCCCTTCGGAATCTGCACCGACACCGCTAGCCCTGAATGCTTCAAGCCCTCAAGGGTCACCCTGGCGCGCTCGATGTTCATCCTCGCCCTTGCTTCTATCAGAACAACATTCTCTCTCGTTGTTCCAATCTGCTCGGCGACACGTTTCTGCGTGTATCCTAGCGCTCTTAGCCTCAACACTTCTACTTGGCGGCCTGTGAGTAAGCCCGTGACGCGTCTCGTGGTACCTTGGCGAGCCATAGCAATGAAGCGCAGTTACTTACTGACTTAAGCGTAACGTCCCTCTTCCGCCGGCTCGCCCTGCGTGTGACGGCAAGTATTCTTGATTGTCGGAGGTTTGATCCTCCGTGAGTTGATCTCAGGGACGCAGTCTGTCCCGGTCTCTCGGATAGAAGATGCATTCTCTGATGTTCTCGGCTCCTGTCACGAGCATGAGAAGTCTGTCAACGCCCACCGCCCAGCCGGCGTGTGGAGCGAGACCCGTGCGAAAGACGGCGAGGTGGTCCTTGAAACCTTTCGGGTCAAGTCCCTGTTCCTTCAGTCTTCGGACGAGTACAGAGTACTCGTGAACTCTGGTCCCGCCTGACGCAAGCTCAAGCGAGCCGTACATCATGTCAAATGAGTCGGAGTACTTGGGGTCGTCCTCTCTGGGTGCGATGTAGAACGGCTTGATGGCTGAAGGCCAGTCTGTTACGAAATAGAAGCCGCTGTACAGTTCACCGAGTTTCTTCTCAGCAGCCGTGGGTATGTCTTCTCCCCACTTGACCTCGACGCCTTCCTTCGAAAGCCTCTCTATGACTTGATCGTAGGTTAGGCGCCTGAACGGCAGAGGAGGCACCTCTAGCCTAACGTCCAGCACGTCCAGCTCGGTTTGGCAACGGTCTGCAAGTGACGTGTACACGTCATGCATGAGTCGCTCCAGGATTTCGAGGACGCCTTTCTGGTCCATGAAAGCGCATTCGATATCGAGTGAGGTGAATTCGCTTATGTGTCTCCTCGTTCGCGATTCTTCAGCTCGGAAGAAAGGCCCGATTTCGAAGACCTTCTCAAACACCGTCGTCAACTGTTCCTTGTACAGTTGCGGGCTCTGAGCCAAGTAGGCCTTCTGACCGAAATAGTCCAACGAGAACAAGGCCGCTCCGCCCTCGGTAGCGGACCCAATGAACCTCGGTGTTTGGATCTCCGTGAAACCTTCAGCCACTAGGAATTCCCTTGTCGCGCGGAGGATCTCGTGGCGGACCTTGAAGATTGCTCGCGACGTGGTTCTCCTAAGGTCCATCACGCGAGCGTCGAGTCGCACGTCAATGTCCGCGGGAACCCGCCCCGTAGGATCCAGCGGAAGAGGGTAGACTACATCGGCGAGGATCTTCATGTCTGTTGGAATGACTTCGACTCCGCGGGGGGCCTCCCTCTGAGCCTTCACTCTTCCCCGCACTCCTATCGCGTATTGTTTGCCCACGGAGGCGAGTCGCTCTACGACGACGGCGGGAGAGTTCTTCTTGACGACTGTGACTTGAACGACTCCTTCTCGGTCGCGTAGCGTTAGAAAGGTGAGGCTTCCGAGGTCGCGAATATCCTCGACCCAACCGAACACGGTGATCTCTTGACCATCCAGGTCCGGAGAGACCTGACCGGAGTAGTGTGTCCTCCTCCAATCACCTAGACGGTCCAGCGTCACTTGCTATGCCTTCGTCATTTCTTGGCGAGCAGTTCCGCGATCTCTCCGGGCTTGAGAGCAACGCCTACGCCTGCAGCCTTGAGCGCCTCAAGCTTTGACTCCGCAGTCCCAGTCCTGCCCATTATTATTGCTCCTGCGTGACCCATGCGTTTTCCTGGCGGGGCGGATCTACCTGCAACATAGGCGGCTACCGGTTTTGGATACTTCGAGTCCTTGATGTACTGCGCAGCGAGCTCCTCAGCGTTCCCTCCGATCTCGCCCACCAACGCGACCGATTTCGTCTGGAGATCCTTCCTGAACATTTCCAAGATGTCGACGAAGCTCAGACCGACGATTGGGTCTCCGCCGAGGCCGAGGCATGTGGATTGGCCAAGGCCGGTTCTGCTGAGGCTCGACGCAATCTCGTAGGTCAATGTTCCGCTGCGAGAAGCTAGACCAACTTCACCTTTCTTGAACACGTGTGAGGGCATGATGCCGAGCTTGCATTCGCTCGGAGTGATTATGCCAGGAGTGTTCGGACCAACTATGACGCATCCTCTCTCTTTCGCTCTAGCCATGATCTCAATTGAATCCTTGATCGGAATCCCCTCGGTAATCAGCACGATTGGATTCAGCCTGTGTGAGATCGACTCAAGCGTAGCGTCACGGGCAAACGGAGCTGGAACAAAGATTATTGATGCGTTGGCTCCGGTGTTCGACACGGCTTCCTCGACTGTGTCGAAGACTGGAACTCCTTCCACTTGACTCCCGCCCTTGCCGGGCGTCACTCCTCCCACGACCTTCGTCCCGTATGCCAGCATCAGCTTGGTGTGGAAGATCCCCTGAGACCCCGTTATCCCCTGAACGATCGCCCTGGTGTCTCGGCCGACAAGTATTGCCAAGTCACATCGCTCCTTTCATGGCTTCAACGGCTTTGGAAGCAGCGTCCTCCATTGTTTCCAGCGAAGGTATTCCGGCATCCTGCAGAATCTTGCGTCCCTCTTCCTCGTTGGTTCCTACGAGCCTGATGACCGTTGGCTTCGTCAGTCCCATCCTCTTGCGGACGTCAAGCAGCCCCCTAGCAACGTCATCGCAGCGCGTGATTCCACCCATGATGTTCAGCAAGAGCACTTTCACATTCGCGTTGCTGAGCACGATCTCGAGAGCAGCTGCGATCCTTTCCGCGCTCGCGCCTCCCCCAACGTCGCAGAAGTTGGCAGGCCGCCCCCCGTAGTCTTGTATCATGTCCAGAGTTGCCATGACCAGCCCTGCGCCGTTTCCTACTATCCCAACGTCACCGTCGAGCTCGACGTACGCGAGTCCTTTCTCACGCGCCTTGACTTCGAGCGGGGAAAGCTCGTGCTCGACATCCCTTGTCTCCTCAAGCAGGGACTTGTGTCTGAACAGTGAGTTGTCGTCCAAGATGAGGCGGAGATCCGCCGCCACGAAACTCCCCTTTCTCGTTTCGATCAGGGGATTCGACTCTGCAAGCTCGCTGTCGTACCCAGCCGCCATTGACGAGAACCTCGAGATGAAGGTGCTGAGCTCAACGAGTTGGGATCCCTTGTATCCCAGCGCCTGCGCCAACTCTCTTGTCTGAAAGGCTTCAAGTCCTTTTGTGGACTCGACGGGGCGCTTGATTATCTTCTCCGGCGTCTGTTGCGCGACCTCCTCAATGTCCACTCCTCCAACTTGAGAGGCTAGCAGAGTATAGCACTTGGCCGAGCGATCCACGACCAAGCCCACATAGAGTTCCCGAGCTACATCGAGTCTCTCCTCGACAAGCAGCTTCGTCACTTTCTCGCCCTTGATCTTCGATCCGAGAATGGCTGATGCGACCTTCTCCGCATCGTCAGGAGTGTCTGCAAGTTTTATCCCACCAGCCTTGCCCCTTCCCGCAACAAGAGCCTGCGCCTTCACCACCACAGGGCAAGCAAGTTTCTGCGCTACTTCCCTTGCTTCTTGAGGACTAGACGCAAGAAAACCGCGAGGCACAGAGAGACCATATTGGGATGCGATTCTTTTCGCCTCATACTCAAAGATCTTCAATCGCGTCCACCTTCGGCACGCAAACTCGCGGAAGTGTCCTATTCTCTCGGCTCGGCTGATATAACGCCTTCCGGGATCTAAGAGAAGGACGTGCACTGTTCAAGAGGACCGACTGACCGAGAGAAGCGAGCAAACTTAATCAGTTGCAGAATCATAGTGCCGGCTGAAACGTTCCAGTCCATGGAATGGGATGTTGAAGCCACAGCCAAGGGCAATAGAACGATGAAGACGCATGGTCAAGACGATCCTAGATGCATTCTGCATCAAGAGCGGCATATTCTGCCGCAAGTGCCAAGAGAAGATTGAGAAAGGTCAGATAACAGACCTTGACCTGAAAATCATTAGACTTCTCTCCGACTTTGAAAAAGAGAACCAAGCCTTGCAGGATGTGACCTACCACAAGGCCGTTGAAATGGACGGCAACCTGGTGATCCTCGTCGACAGACGGGATATGGGCAAGATCCTTTCGGGAGGAGCTAAGGCCGTTCACGCGATATCCGACTCCCTCGGAAAGAAGGTGAGGATTCTTGGTTCCGGAGGAGATGACCGACAGTTCCTAGAGGACCTCTTCAGCCCGCTTTCGATCTTGACCTTGAACACGATCTGGATTCCTGACGGCAGCACAGAGACCAAGGTAATACTCAGTGGCCGTCAACCGAGGCGAATGCCCGTTGATCTGGAGATCGCAAGGAAGATTGCGAAACAACTGCGCAACATGACGCTTAGAATCGAGTTCGAGAGGCTCTGATCGTTCACTCGCCTATAGGGTATTTCACGTTCTTCTGAGGCACTGTCACCTCAAGGCCGTCAGAGACAAACTTCGAGTATAACTCGGGATGCTCAGTGTGTATTGGATACACAACCTTGGGCTTGATTCTACCCAAGGCTGCTTTGAGTTCGCCAGGCATTATGTGACCCGAGCAGTGCACATGATACATAGGTAATCCGAAATGGTCAAGCCAATTCACTACGCGTTCGAATTCGAATTCCCGCTCTTCCGTGAAAGGCTCGGAAATAGATAGTATGAAACAGCTCCCCGGTTCAGGACGGATCTCAACCAGTTCCTTCAGGTCCCTAGGCGAACTCACAAGCACGGTGTTGGCCTGTCTGTTTCTAATGTCGGAGGCTTCCACAACGTTCTGAAAGGAGAGCACGTTCTTCTCCCATTCGAAATACCGCTTCTTGCTCCGCTGATAGACAACCACGTTCTCGTCGTCAGCGACATCGGGAATGTCGATCTTTCCTTCGCTTGCAAGCTTCGAGAGTAAGTAGGCTTGTCTAAGCGAGATTGCCAGGACTCTGCCGTTCTCCTTTGCAACATTGTAGAAGGTTCGGAAACGATCCACATCCACATTCGAGAAGTCCGTCAAGATGATCCTTGAACTCGATCGCACGATCGAGGAGACTTTGGACTGTACCTCCGCCTCGGTGGTCAAGGTCGCGCCGATCAGGTTTGTCCCTTCTGCGAGCAGCGCGTCTGATCTCGCTTCCCGGGCACGTTCGACGAAGTCATTCGTCATGTCGGATCTTGTTCCGTGAGCTCTCAGATCGCCAGTGTAGACGAGCGTACCTTCTGAGGTGTGCACTAGAAACCCGTACGCAGCTGGCACAGAGTGATCGACGTGTATCGGCTCGACCTCGATCGAGCCCAGCCTAATCTTTGACCCCGTCCTGAAGGTGTTGAACTTCAAACCGGAGATGTCGGCTTCCAAACTCTTGGTTCGCGTCTCGTACAGCGCGTGAATGATGGTCGCCGTAGTCTCTCCGCAGTAGACAGGCATCTTCCTGTTGAGAAATGAGATGCATGCCGAATGGTCGCCGTGTGAATGGGAAAGGAACACGGCTTGGACGCTTGGCTCTGATTCCTCAAACCTGTACAGGCCTTGGAGCTTGGGGAGCATGCCGAACTCGAACAGTTCCCTCTCGTCTCTCGGCGAGAGTAGCGGCTCAGAATAGAATCTCCTGCGGTCAGAGTAGCTCATTCCGAAGTCGAGCAGGATCCTACTGTCCCCGTCTTCGATGAGGAATTTGTTTCCGCCGATCTCTCCGACTCCGCCCAACGCGGTGAAGGCCGAGCTTGAGTGTCTCAAAGACGCACATACCTGCGAACCTTATCGTGAGATACTCTGATATTCTCTTGCTTTCGAGGGCGGCAACGATTATCAGGAAGACGCCTTGAAATCGAGCGGGATTGCTTTGCTGAAGGGCGCGATCTTCGACCTGGGAGGAACCCTGATCCACCTTACCGTATCTTGGGAGCATGTCAGAGACTGGAGAATAACCGCTATCTATCAGGCGCTCAAAGATCGCGGGGTCGCCTTGGATCTAGATGCCTTGAGGCGCGAATACTCGGCGCTACATGACGAAGAATCTGCCCACGCTGCTCGCACGCTGGAAGAGATTGAAATCGAGACATCGTTCACAAGGCTGTTCGACCGGCTGGGAGTGGAAGCGAGACAGCGACCCGCGATGGCCGACTTGGTGAAGAGATCGTTTGCTCTTGAGGTGAACTCTTGGGTACTCTTCCCCGGGGTCCACACCATGCTACAACAGGTTCGTGATCTGGGCTTGAAGACTGGGCTGCTCTCAAACGCGAGAAGCGACTGGGCCGTCAGAGAGATCGTGGAACAACTTGGTCTCACGAGATACTTCGACGCGATTCTGACATCGGCTGCAATTGGCATCAGAAAACCCAGACCCGAGCCATTTCAGCAGATGCTTGAACTGCTCGGCTTGGAGGGAAGCGAAGCGGTGATGATCGGAAACTCAATGGAGGCAGATGTGGCTGGGGCGAGACCACTTGGAATGAAGACTGTTCATGTCATGTTTGGTGACAGTACTGACGAGGGCGGAGCCGACCCAGACATCACGGTCCTTTCAGTTGCTGACATCATTCCGGCCATCAAGCGCATCGCCGCCGGGCGCTGATCTCTCCGAACTCCGACGGCTGAAAGGACTCGCTGTGAACGCTATCGAAACCTAAATACGCGGCATTCGCGGAATGACGCGACCCAGTGCGCATCCTTGTCTGAAGAAACCACCTATGGAAGAAGATCGGAACGCGTTCCGCTGAAGCAACTCAGCGAGTACGTGTGGGAGATACCTCAGTCGTTCAGACCCGGCATGAAAGTTGCTGGAAGAATCTACGCTGACAAGCCGCTGCTCGAAAAGATGAGATCAGACGCCACGTTGGAACAGTGCGCGAACGTCGCTACACTGCCGGGCATACACAGATGGTCAATAACGATGCCGGACGGCCATGAAGGATATGGGTTTCCGATTGGCGGCGTGGCAGCGATGGACTACGACGAAGGCGTCGTCAGCCCCGGTGGCGTGGGCTACGACATAAATTGCGGGGTCAGGTTGATTCGCACCAACCTCAGCGAGGGCGACGTGAGGCCCGCTCTCCCACGGCTTCTAGACGCTCTGTTCAACAATATACCGTCAGGCCTGGGAAGTCTAGGCAAGATCCGCGTCACACAAACGGATCTCGACAAGGTCGTTGCGGATGGGGTCGAGTGGGCGATAGATCACGGCTACGGTTGGTCTGAAGACAAGAACCGATGCGAAGAAAATGGATGCATGGAGTCTGCAGATCCATCCAAGGTATCCTCAACCGCAAAGAGCCGAGGGCATCGCCAACTCGGAAGCCTCGGGAGCGGAAACCACTTCCTCGAGATCGAAAAGGTGGACAAGATCTTCGATGAGCGCGTCGGGAAGCATCTCGGAATAGAACGCGTTGGACAGATTCTCGTCCTAGTTCACACTGGAAGCCGTGGGTTTGGTCATCAGGTATGCGGTGACTACTTGCGAGTCATGGAACGGGCCGTGAGCAAGTATCACATCAGGCTGCCTGACCGTCAGCTTGCGTGCGCGCCAACGAAGAGCCCGGAAGCGGAAGACTATCTCCCAGCCATGGCCTCAGCCTGCAATTTCGCTTGGGTGAACAGACAAATGATCACGCATTGGACCAGAGAAGCCTTCGAGAAAAGTTACGGAAAAACGGCGGACCAGCTGGATATGCACCTGATCTACGACGTGTGCCACAACGTCGCCAAAATCGAGAACCATGTCGTCGATCAAGAAGGCCATCAACGGAAGGTGGTAGTTCACCGGAAAGGTGCAACCCGCGCGTTCCCCCCAGGACACCCCGACATTCCGGCTGAGTACAGAGAGATCGGACAACCCGTGCTCATCCCCGGCAGCATGGGCACCAGCTCATGGCTCCTCGTCGGAACCCCGAAGAGCATGGAACTCAGCTTCGGCTCTACCGCGCACGGCGCGGGACGCATGATGAGCAGAGCAGCCGCCAAGAGACGATGGGGGCCACAAGAAGTCAAGAAGGGACTTGCTGAGAAGGGCATCATGCTCAGAGCAGCCGAAATGGGAACAGTGACAGAGGAGGCGCCCGGAGCCTACAAAGACGTTGACCGCGTCGCCGAGGTTAGTCACCAAGTAGGCATTGCAACGAAAGTGTGCCGGCTCGTGCCAATCGGAGTAACGAAAGGATAGGACAACCTGCAAGAGAAGAGCCTGCGACCTGCGAAAGAAACTCGTTCAGTGGTAAGGTAATGGAAAATGGACGCGGTCAAGGCAGCTTGGAAATGAACATGGAAAGTCAGGGATCCCATTCTGAGTAGGGGGTACAGATTTTGAATAACATCGTGGCAGTAACCAGAGCAAACTTCTTGCCGTTGACTGTCGTGATTGTTTCGGCGGGCCTGGCGGCCTCGTTCTATGCGTATCGAGTCTTCAGCCCTTTCAACGCTCTCCTAGTCCTGATCGGGGCCTTGCTAACTCACGCGGCTGTGAACGTGTTCAACAACTACTTCGACTACCGATCCGGAATTGACGAAAGAACGACGAAGACCCCTTTCAGCGGCGGAGTGGACATTCTGGTAGAAGGCAAGATGAAACCCTCTGTCGCCTTCGCCGTTGGTCTCATGTGTCTCCTCGGGGCGGCTGCGATAGGCGCATACTTCCTAGCGCAGAAGTTCTATCCTCTATTTCCCATTCTCCTTTATGGTTTAGTTACGATATGCCTGTACACTCCACTTATCTCGAAGATTCATGCGCTTAGTGAGATCGTTGCCGGAACGGGTTTTGGGTTCATGAGTTTGGGCGTGTATGCTACTCAAACCGGAGTGATTGACGGCACAGGGATCAGTGTGTTTGTTCCAGTGACCATCCTAGTTGCGTTGCTCTTGTTCCTGAACGAGTTTCCGGATGCCGAAGCTGACAAGGCGTCGGGTAGACGACACTCGGTGATACTACTCGGAAAGAAGAGAGCGGCTCGCGTCTACGTCGTAGGCCTCGCAGCAACATACGCGTCAATCCTTCTTGCCGTGGCAGCCCGGGTAGCTCCCCTTACGATTCTCGTCTCCTTCATTAGCACACCGATCGCGTACGAGGCCGGACGAATAGCGCTCAAGAACTACGACCAGATCCCTGGGCTAGTACCGGCCCTCGCACTGAACGTCATAGTAATCCTCTCAACAATTCTGCTAATCGCATGTGGATTCTTGATCGGACTCTACATTTGACGTTCAGCCGAACGGAAGTGTTCTGTTGCCTGAACCCGCAAACGAGTCATCTTCAATGCGTGGCTTGCAGATGACTCTGCAGAGGCCTACCTTGACCGTACGGCTCTCCAGAGTAGAATGAAGCAGATGACTGCAAGCACAATCACCACTCCTACCAAGGAACGGATGATCCTCATCCCCACGATCAACAACAAAAGCAGAATCCCAATCGTGACGTAGAGGGATAGTGATCCAGCGCGCGTCTTGGTCTGGAGCACCAGTAGTCCACCTAAGATCAGGATGATCGCAACGATCTCCAGTGCCCCGAGCATTTACTGTTGCCTGCCAACTTTTCCAGCAATGTTGCCCAGTTGAACTCTGTTTGGATCGGGTGAATGCACGATGCTCGTCAATCGCCATCGTGCATACTCTGCTGTGGGATCAAACTGAAAAGCAAGACGGGCGGGGACGAGTGATACCGGAGTCTAGAGGCCCAATCCCTTAAGCAAGAACTTCCTCTGGCAGTATGGACAGCAGTGAGCCAAGCGTGAAATCCACTGCCCGCAGTAACCGCATCTGATCGGAGTTGAGGCCACGTCATCTCACCGCGATAAGCATCATGCCTGACATACTTGCCGCTTCCTGCCTAGTTGATTGCCATATCACAGGCTGCAACTCCACGGTTTTCCCTCGATTGTGTTGAAAGAAAGACGCACAGTTCAAGCCTCATGAGCGATACTCTGCGAAGACAACCCAGGCTAAGGTGCCGCGACGGTGGCAACGTTCTCATATATCGGCATCCGCGCCTGGGATCCTGACGGGTCTCGTGGACCCGGAACATTCGACCGCAAACGGTATCTGGGCATAGGCGAAGGCACTAGATTGGTGCCACCGCGAATGGCGAAGCCACCACTGGAACGGAAAACGCAAAAGTCACGGGAACTCAATGACCGTGCCCTGCAGGTCCTACCGGCGGGAGTCAGCTACCGGATCCGCTACCTTGAGCCCTACCCGTTCTACGTTGACTCTGCGCGCGGCAGCAAAGTCATCGATATCGACGGAAACGAGTACACGGACTACTGGTGCACGCACTTCTCCATGATTCTGGGACATTCGCATCCGAGAGTGAAGGAAGCCTTAGAGAAGCAGCTCGACAAGGGTTGGAACTTTGGTCTAGTCCATGAACTTGAAGTCAGACATGCAGAGCTCATCAAGAGCCTCGTTCCGAGCGCGGAGATGACCAGGTTCTCGAACTCCGGCACCGAGGCAAACATGTACGCTGTGAGGCTCGCGAGGACGTTTACGAGACGCTCGTTGATCGGGAAGTTTGAGGGCGGATGGCACGGAGGCTACGACGCCCTCCACTGTGCCATCAAGCCTCCTTTCGAATCCCTGCCTTCCGGTGGACTGACGCGAGGCGTTGTGAGCGACACGATCGTCCTTCCCTA
>CAZUTN010000022.1:0-14826 GCA_964623365.1 uncultured Candidatus Bathyarchaeia archaeon | reverse complement strand
TCAGCCAGTTTCCCTTCAACCTTCCTGATCTTGGCTTGCATTTCTGCCTTGATCGTGTCAACCTCGGCCTTCGGCAGTGACTGAGCCAGCTTGTCCTGCAGCTGCTTGAGCTTGGCGTTGAGAGTTTCGAGATCTCTCTTCGGCACAGCCTCACCTAGCCGGGCTTTCAGCTCAGCAATCTTTGATTCGACGTCAGAAATCCGTGCTTCCGCCGTCGCTTTGGGAACAGAACGCGCCAGTTCTTCCTCAAGCTTACTGATCTGGCTCCTCAGCCGCGATCGAGTCCTCTTCAGCCTTGCCTCCGCATCAACAAGGAGTATGGATTGAGCTAGCTTGGATCTTAGCTGACGCACCTTTGCTTGCAGGGCTTGAGCCTCTGTTTTCGGAACAGAGACGGCGAGTTTCCCCTTCACCTTTTTGACCCTTCGCTTCAGTTTCTTGGTTGGTGACGGGCTGGGTCTCTTCTTGATCTTCCTGCTCACGTGCTTCACTCTAACCAATGTTCATCCGCTCGGATTTGCATCACTATACGGCGCTTCTCGCTTTTGATTGTTTGCATGTCGTCAAGCAATGTGGCTGTATGTTCACGCAGGACGCGGGTTTTCAATCGAAAGACGCGCGTAGGAGTTCACGAATGCATTGCGCAAATTCTTCACGGAAAGAAAACGGCACGTCAACGTAGTCCTTTTTCCATCCGCTCAGTGATGGACCCCACTGTTCTCCGTGCAAGCCATCCCTTGGCTAACTGCTGAGCTATCGAAAGTCTATCGTAGTAATCGTGAACTTGCTGAACCTTCCCATTTCCAAACGCGTAGACAGCTACGCCCGTAAAACGTCCCTTACCCTCACTTGTGATACCTTCAATGACATACTCGTGAGCTGCGCGATTTCCCTCGAGAATCAGCCTATTCTCTGTGACCCTTAGCTCTGACCACTGTTGGAGCAACCATGCGAATCTACGCTTGATCTCCTCCCTGCCATTGAATATGCCTTCACGTGTGATCATGGTCGCATCATCCGCGAAGAAGGAAACCGCCTTTTCCACATCCCTGCTATTCAGCGCTTCATGAATGCCACGTATGGCGCCCCTGTAGGCAAGCGTTTTAATGCTCTTGCTCTGCTCCTCAGACACGGCGTCCTTACACCTCCTTTCCTCGCATAGGTCGTTTGGCCATTCGTCACCGCCCCCTACTAGCAACCCATTGTTCATACGGTTTCGTAACGATTTGGATTTACCTTTTTGGTTCACTCCATGATCCCGCGACTTGTGACAAGGCAGGAACCCTCCGCAAAAGTCGTCCTCACAACCTATCAATGAAGAACCTTGTATCTTGATCAGAATACTTGGATGATGTGACAGCAACGATTATGGAGATGCGAATGCAGGTTTTCACGAGCAGTCAGTCGCGATGTCAATCTTCTTGGGCGAGACACCTGATGGTGTACGCCATGCGGCGCCATAGCCGATCTTGCCGAAACAGACTGGACACGGGAGGGGAACCCACGGCGATGTCATCGACGATGCACAGCGCTCGTGGAGGGTGAAATCCATGCCCTAGTAGACGCGACGCCCGAGGGGCACCTCCCGCTCCGGCTCAATCATGACCACACCTGACTTTGACTCGTCGTCGACGCCTAGGATCAAGACCTCGCTCATGAAATCAGCAATCTGCTTAGGACGAAAGTTGACCACCGCGATCACCAGGCTGTTCAGGAGTCGGTCCTTCGCATACTTGGTCAACTGCGCCGAACTTCTCTTGACGCCAAGTTCTCCGAAGTCCACCCAGATCTTGTAGGATGGATTCTTGGCTTTGGGAGAATCCTCGACCCGGACTATGCGGCCAACTCTCATGTCTACTCTCGCAAAGTCATCATACTCTATCGGAGGTTGTGTAGTTGCCATCACCGTCACGGGCATATTTGATGCATCTCTGGAACTTGAACCTCACTCAGCCGGGTAGCGGCTGCAAGAACTTCCGTGTCGCGATTCGAAGCGTAGACTGGGACATTTCCGAATATGAATGGGTCTCTCTGGCAGTTCACATGGAAGAATCTTGTTGACGTGCCGGTGAGCGACAGGAGCCGACTCCGAGAGAAAGGCGGAGAAAGGAGGGAAAGCATGCGCTTGGCGTCTAATTGACCTTGAATCTGTACGTGTACAGGTCGATCCTCCAGAGTATCCTGTCCTCGTCGCGGAAGGCACTCCACATGCGCATGTAGGTGCCCTGCTGCACATGGAGTGTGTCGCGACCGTAGATGATGAAAAACGTTCGCTGTCCGTTTGGAGCAGTCGCAGGTCCCTGATAGATGCAAGTGTTCGACGCTCGGTTGTAGTCGCCTCGCCAACCGCTCGCCGCTATGCTGTACACCTTGCCGTTGAATTGGATTGTTCCTGAAATGACCTTGAAGACAACGTTGTTCGGCCCAACATGTGTGACCTGGACTACTAGCTGAAGGTCTGCTGGGCTTTTCATCCATGAACCAGATACCCAAGCGTGGGCCTCACCGGAGATTGTTGTGACGGCGTATCGGTCTCCGACAGCTACGTCGCCGCTCGCGAGCGAGTCAGCGAACGCGGGAACAGTCGCGAGGGCGATGAAAGCCAACGCGAGAAGACAAGATGATGCTTGTTTTGTTCGCATGATCTCTTCCACCTCGACCGACGGGAATGTCTTCGGTACTAAAGGCGGTTCGGAAGGAAGCGTCTGAATGATTCGTACACACTGGAAAGCGTCACATTGACACCGAGCACGCTAGTTCATATCTGGAGGATTTCTTTCGTCCTTGATGTGTCGTACCCGAGCGGTAGGAATAGATAGACAAACAAAGCGATCAAGAGTTTCACGTATGCTTCTGCATCGTAGCCGATTGACTCTTCAAATAGTTCGGATTGCACAGCACGGTTACTTTGGACAGCAGCCCTGTCGGCAGTCGCTATGTAGCGGATGTTCTCTCCTGCGTGAATGCATCTTCCTTCGTGTGACCAGCAGGACCTCATCACATAATGTGCAGTAGTAGACCCATGTGTCGACTTTGCGAGTGGGGTATGATTGTTGTGCGAGTTCTTCGAGCTTCCACGTCTTTGCGGCATTGATCTGGAGTGTCACTACAGAAACTATCTCCACGCGTCGAGGTGGATTAGGTCAGTCTCCTCTTCGGGACTTTGGTTGTGCGTCCTCGATGCCTTTCTCTGTGATCGCAAAGTATGTCTCCGATTCTGGAAGGCAGGGCGAGTCTATGATGCGGGCACAACGGAGATTGTTTGAAGCTTTCTTGAGCATGATTCGATGGGTCGACGCATGAGCAAGGATGTTTCCTCCCGCCGGTCTAGTGGGGTCTCCGAAGAAAGCTTGAGGGTTCGCTTGGACTTGGTTTGTCAAGACAACAGCCAAGTTCAGCGCCTGAGCGATCCGTGTGAGCTTGTGCAAGTGTGCGTTGAGTTTCTGTTGGCGCTCACTAAGATTCTCCCGGCCAATGTATTCGCTCCTGAAGTGTGAAAGTATCGAATCGACTACGATGAGTTTGATGTTCTCCTCTTTGCAGAGCTTGAACGCGTGATCAATTGTTAGGATCTGGTGATCACTATTGTAAGTGCGCGCGATGAAGACGCCTTCAAGGATCTTGTCGGGATCAAGTGACATCGCTTGTGCGATCTGATAGACGCGTTGGGGAGAAAATGTTCCCTCGCTATCCAGAAAGAGAACTTTGCCGTTCAGGCCACCTTGTTGTAGTGGGAGCTGAGTTGTGATGCAGAACATCATGCATAGTTGGGTCTTGCCGGTTCCAAATTCTCCTATGAATTCGGTGATGGCTTGAGTTTCAAGGCCCCCACCAAGTAATTTATTCAGGTTCTCGGAGCCTGTGTTCAGGCGAAGCAGGGATTGACGTCTATCGTAGAGCTGTTTCGCTGTTAGAAGCTCTATGTGAATGATCTGACGTGCAGCGCGTACAATCTTGACCGCTGCGGAGGATTCTAGCCCTGCCTTGTCGACGAGTTCCCTGATAGGCGCAACTGCTATCGCTTCGATAGAGTCGAAACCCGCTTCTTTGAGCTTGTTCGCGGTTGCTGGACCGACGCCTTCCAAGTCCTGAATGTTCTCTAGCGTGTCAGACAAGTGTAATCGAATTGAACGCCATCGAGTTTGGAGCATAAGCGATGAGGTGGACGAAAGTGTATGGAGAGATTCCTGAAAGTTATTCCTGTAACGAACAAATCAGAGCGCGATGACTCTTCCTTCAACTTTGGGCTGCTGACCCTCGGCTTCACTTCTGACTCCTAGCAGCCGCCCATTGCTTGCAAATATTCGCCCCTTCCACGGCGTCTCTGCCATATCCGTCCGCGCCCAACGTCCTTGCCGTCTCCGCATTGAGCGGCGCACCGCCAACTATCGTCCTGCTATTCATCTGAGCCTTTCGGATTGAATCAACTACTTCCTTCATGTGCGGAAACGTGGTGGAGAGCAATGCCGACATTGCAACTATGTCGGCAGAGGTCTCTTTCGCTTTTGCCAAGAAACTGTCGGCGGAGACATCGACCCCTAGGTCGTGAACCTCAAATCCTGATGCCCCTACCATGCTTGCAACTATGTTCTTTCCGATATCGTGCAAGTCGCCCTCGACAGTCCCAATGACAACGCGACCTTGTGATGTTATCTCGGATGGTTTCAGGTGCATGGCGAAGACTCCCATACCTTCCTTGAAGGTCTCGCCCGCCATCACCAATTCTGGAAGGAAGAACTCTCCAAGCTGGTACTTTTCGCCCACAACTTCCATGCCTTTGGCCATGCCGTTCATCACACAATCGTAGGCACTCACTCCCTGCTTGAGAGCATTCTCAGCCAGAGACTTGATGTTGTCAATGTCGAACTTGATGACCGCTTCTTTCAGGCCTTCAAGGACCACTGTCTTGCTCAGCTCGAGCGCCTCCGGACGCGTAGAAATGCCCAGCATGTCAGTTAAGATTTGCCGGAAGCGATCCATTTAGGAAGGCACGACGCGGTTGTCCGCGTATCTGGACGATTGGATCAAGGCCATTCTCTGGCTCCAAATTCTTATTTCCTCGACCGTTGAACAAGCAAAACCTTGAACGGCGTCACAGAAAGGTAGTGCAGACCAATGAGCATGAAGCCCTTTCTCCTCAAGAATCGAGGAATCTTGCTTGCCTACGATCATGGGCTTGAGCATGGTCCCACCGATTTTGACGGACGTAATGTTGACCCGACCTTTGTCATGAAACTTGCCGTAGCTGGCCGGTTCAATGGGATAGTGTTTCAGAAAGGGATAGCTGAGAAGTACTACGATGGTCGAGTGCCGCTCATTCTGAAAGTGAATGGGAAAACGAACCTTGTAAAGGGAGAACCGTTGGCACGGCAGAATTGCAGCGTGGAACGTGCCGCCAAGATTGGCGCAAGAGCTGTTGGATACACTATCTACATAGGCAGCGCTCATGAGAGTATCATGCTGGAAGAGTTCGGCAGGATCCAAGAAGAAGCTCACAGGCTGAAGATGGCCGCGATCGCATGGGTCTACCCTCGCGGGGAGGCCGTGAAGAACGACACCGCCCCTGAGATTGTCGCCTACGCGGCAAGGACCGGGCTAGAAGTCGGTGCAGACGCGGTTAAGATCAAGTACACCGGCGATGTCGAATCGTTCAGGTGGGCTGTTGGATGCGCCGGGAAGACGAAAGTCTTCATGTCGGGCGGGCCAAGGGCTCCTACAGAACTCGACTTCCTGAGGCAAGTTCGAGGGGCGCTTGATGCTGGCGCCGCCGGTCTGGCCGTAGGCCGCAACGTCTGGCAGAGTTCAGATCCTCCGAAGATGGCTCGCACCTTGAGAAAGATCGTGATCGAGAACCGTACCGTGGAGGAGGCGCTTCAGACTTGAAGATCGGAGTATTGAACGGCGGGGGCGATTGCGCAGGCCTAAACGCGGTCACTAGGGCCGTCGTGAGGAAGAGCGAGCAGTTCGGATACGAAGTCATCGGGATCAGGCACGGATGGGCCGGACTCCTCAACGTGGACACACTCCCTCTGAGATGGAACGACGTATCAGAAATTATGAAACTCGGTGGAACCATTCTGCACACGACAAGAACGAACCCCTTCAGCCGCAAAGAAGGAGCCGAGACAGTAGTCGCGAACGCGAAGAAACTCGGTCTGGATGTTGTTATCGTCGTGGGCGGAGAAGATACACTCAGCGTTGCCGCGAAACTTGCACAGATGGGATTGAAAGTCGTTGGCGTTCCAAAGACTATTGACAACGACATAGCCGCGACAGACGTGACCTTTGGGTTCGACTCAGCCGTCAACGTGACTGTCGAAGCAATAGACAGAATTCAAACCACGGGTGAGTCGCATGATAGAATAATGATCGTTGAGGTGATGGGACGACATGCCGGATGGATCGCGGCGTACGCTGGACTAGCGAGCGGTGCAAACCTGATCCTCATGCCCGAGGAACCTTTCGACCTAGACGAAGTATCTGACTTTCTTAGAAGAAGACACGAGTCAGGTGCAACGGCTTCGGTCGTAGTAGTAGGAGAGGGGTGCAGCCTGAAGGGGGCTTCTCCCGGCGACCCGAGTAAGGTGGACGAGTTCGGCCACGTCCGCCTGGGAGGAATCGGAGACCTCTTGGCAAGGGAGATCGAGAGACGTACCGGTATCGAAACACGCGCAGTCGTGTTGGGTCACGTTGTAAGAGGGGGGTCACCATCGGCCTACGACAGAATACTTGCCACTCGCCTCGGGGTCGCCGCGGTGGAGTCTGTCAAGGATCGACAGTTCGGTGCTATGGTTTGCCTGCGAAACAACGCTATCTCAAGAGTTCCGCTTTCAGATGTTCTTGGCAAGATGAAGGACGTGGACAGGGAGACGGTCTCTCTTATCAGAGACTTCTCTTTCTAGTGAAAAGGCCGCATGATTTTACGCGGCCCCCAGCAAGATCTACTGGGGTTCTGTTTTGCCGCTTTGGAACAGCTGAACCCTGGAACACGTCATGGGAACGCCGTACTAGTGGAGTACCGATATTCAAGTTCAGAGATGACAATTTGGAAGCGTTTGGCACAAATCACTACGTGCTCACAGAACTAGTCAATAGTGGGTTGGGCCACCGGTTCAAACATTTCCTCACCACTTTTTAGGAGCGGCTTCCAGAGTGGACGAGCGGTGTTGACTAATGCGCGAGCTTGTGGAATGCGTCCCGAACTATAGCACATCTGATCCTGGGACTGTCGAAGAGATACTCAAGGCGATCACGAGCGTGAAAGGAGTATTCTTGCTTGATCACTCCTACGACGACTACTACAATAGACTGGTGGTAACGGTGGTTGGACAGGGTGAAGCTCTCGTGCAAGCCATGTTGCAGGGTGCGGTGAAGGCCGTGGAGCTCATCGACATGAGGAAACACGAAGGACAGCATCCAAGGCTTGGCGCGGTCGATGTGGTTCCCTTTGTTCCGATTATGAAAGCGACGATGGATTCCTGTTCAGATCTTGCCCAGATCTTCGGGAGAGAATTCTCAGCTAGATGCAACGTTCCAGTCTACCTGTACGGTGAGTCAGCATTATCGCCTAAACGGCGCGACATTGATTGGATACGAGAAGGAGAATTCGAAGGGTTGGAAGCACGGATCTCCAGACCTGATAGGAAACCAGATTTTGGTCCCGCGCAAGCTCACCCGACAGCAGGCGGAACGATCACAGGTGCGCGGAAAGTCATGGTAGGATTCAACGTGAACCTTGCCACACGTGATCTGAAAACTGGAAAGGAGATAGCAAGGGCACTGCATGAGAAGAAAGGTGGACTTGTCGGCGTGAGGGCGATGGCAGCGAAGATCCCCCAGCTGGGCATGATACAGATTGGAATCAGCATCTACGACTATGCCAGAACCCCCCTCTATCGGATCTACGAGTTGCTCAAGCTGGAAGCGCAACGGCACAACGTAGCCATCGTCAGCTCGGAATTCAATGGAATGGCTCCGCTTGAGGCTGTGCTTGACATCGCCAATCACTATCTCAGACTTGCGAACTTGAATCATGACAGAATCATTGAGATGGCGGTATGCAAGAAACTGCAAGTCGAATAGACTTGGAAGCAGCGGCATCATGAAGGTTGGTCCGCCGACTCGCCGAGCAGTTTGATTCTGGCGAACTGTTCGCGCTCGTCTTTCACGGGGGCGTCATCTCCTTTCACGTTGATCCTGTACGAGGATGTCTTACTCACACGGATTAGCGCGGTCGCTTGCAGATATGCATCGCTCACTAGGCAGGAGTTTTCGTTTTGTATCAAGGAACCCTTAAGAGGTATTTCAGGGGTACTTGCGGAAATGACCGCTCGTGACCAGTCATGAGTCACCTTGCCATAGAAACGCACAGGCATCCGCTCGGTGAGCCGGTGATCGAAACCTTCGATCTAACGAAGAATTTCGGTCGCCTGGTGGCTGTCGACCATCTCAATCTGTCTGTTCGTGAAGGCGAAATATTCGGTCTCCTCGGGCCGAACGGCGCCGGCAAGACGACGACGCTTTCGATGCTTGCGACCTTGCTCAAGCCGACGGAGGGGACCGCGGAGGTTGACGGCCATGACGTATTGCGGGAACCCGATGCGGTGCGAAGATCCATCGGTATCGTCTTTCAAGATCCTAGCAGTGACGACATTCTGACCGGCAAAGAGAACCTCTACCTTCATGCCTTGATGTATGGTGTCGAGAGCAGCGTTCGAGAGCAGCGGATTGGGGAAGTGTTGCGGCTTGTGGATCTGGAGGATAGAGCGAACGGCCTCGTCAAGACATATTCCGGAGGAATGAGACGACGGCTGGAGCTGGCTCGCGGCCTCTTGCACAAGCCAAAGATACTCTTCCTAGACGAGCCGACCCTCGGACTGGACCCGCAGACGAGAGAGCACATTTGGCAGTACATTCGGAGACTCGTCGATATGGGAGGAGTGACCATTATCCTGACGACTCATTACATGGACGAGGCGGAACACTTGTGTGACAGAGTCGCAATCATTGACGACGGCAAGGTGGTCGCACTTGACACCCCTGAACAGCTGAAGCAGATCATAGGTGGTGACATCATACGTCTCCGAACAAAGAATCCGAGACTCAGTCCGATCAAGGAGTTAGCATATGTTCTGAAGGTCGAGCAGACAGACAGATTCGTCTTCTTGACCGTCAAGAACTCGAGCGAACATCTGCAAGAGATTCTCAATCTAGTGGGACACGTTGAGTCCGTGGAGCTGAGGACGCCTACCCTGAACGACGTGTTCTTGCACTACACAGGCCATGAAATCAGGGAGGCCGAGGCGGAAGGAGGGATCTTTGAAAGAGTCGCAAGAGTGAGGGCGAACAGAAAGTGACAGAACTTGAAGGCCTCTATGCCTTGTGGTATCGAGAATTCAAAGTCTTCCTCCGTGAGAAATCGAGGATTGCGTCATCCCTCTTCACTCCGCTGCTCTGGGTAGTCGTTTTTGGAGGAGGATTAGGATCCAGCGTCTCTTTGAGCGGGACAAACTACCAAGTCTTCATCTTCCCAGGCATCCTCACGATGACGATCCTCTTCTCATCGATATTCTTCGGCCTCTATATTGTGTGGGACAAGAAGATTGATTTCTTCAAAGAAGTGCTTGTTGCTCCGCTGTCACGTCTGACAATCTTCGCAGGGAAGATGCTGGGTGGATGCACGGATGCACTTGTCCAAGGCACTCTAGTGCTCGCCTTCGGTGTGGTTCTAGGACTTACGTACACGCTGCAGAGCGTGGCTCTTGCAATGATCTTTATGCTCGTTCTCGCTTCAGCAACTGTGAGCATCGGACTTGTAATAGGCTCTCGCATGGAGAGTCCTGAAGGCTTCAACCTAATCGTGAGTTTCCTAGTGTTCCCTCTGTTCTTTCTGAGCGGCGCTCTCTTCCCGATTGGCAATCTGCCGTCATGGCTAAGCATCTTCACTATGTTGAATCCTGTCACCTATGCCGTTGATGGAATGAGAGGCGTCATGCTGGGCATTTCCACCTTTCCAGTCTTGCTGGACCTCGGTGTCCTTGTTGCCTTCGCGGCTGGGATGATGATGATCGGCTCGATCGCCTTCAGTCGAATGAAGTAGTACAAGCTTCAGAGATTTCGTGCGGCGTGGTCAGAGCCGTCCTCTCCGAGTCGGGCAAACTTTAACTGCTCGTTCCATTTGACAATGGTGCCTCGCTGAAAGAATGCAGGTGTAACAGGTTGCCGCCGTTCAAGCGATTGCGCTCGGCTCTCGGGCCATACATCGGCAGAGAAGTCTTGGCAAGTAGGATGCGTGCGATCCGCAAAGCCGCCTCCGGGATCTCGCGCGGGAGTGTGTTGGAGGCTGTCGTCCTATCGCTGGTATTCGTAGTTGCGCTGGCAGTTCGGCTTCTGCCTCTTCGCTTCGGCTTCTACTTGTCAGAGTTTGACCCGTATCTTCAGTGGCGGATGGCTGAGTACGTTGTGAAGAACGGCTTTCTTGCGTGGTTTAGCTGGCATGACACGATGAGCTGGTACCCGTGGGGAATGACGATGGCATATGGCAACCTGTACGGAGTCGCGTTCACCGTCGCTGCTGCATACATGTTTCTCCAAGCGATTGGAGTGCAGACGACGGTTTTTGAAGTGACCGTGCTGTTTCCCGTTGTTGCTGGTGCTCTGACGTGCATTGCGTGCTACTTCCTCGGGAAGGATCTGTGGGGCCGCGGCGTGGGAATGCTGACCGCGTTGTTCATGGCTCTGAACCCGAGCAACATCAGCCGCACCACGCTAGGTTTTCTGCGACACGAGCCGCTCGGGATACTACTGATGGTTCTTATCTTCATCTTCTTCCTTCGCGCAAGTCAGAAAGGACGAAGCCTCAGGGGCACCGTCACGTATTCGATGCTTGCGGGTCTAGCATTGTTCTACCTGTACGCAACATGGGCGGCATCTTACTACCCAATGGGCCTGATTGTCCTCTACGCCACAGTCCTACTGGCGACCGGAAGGTACACGCGTCAGCTCCTGTTCTCCTACGCGGCGACGTTCGGTGTCTTCCTGTTTCTGACCCCGCTTGGGGTCCCGAAAGCTGGCTTCGAAATACTGTCAACCGTGAGCTTCCTAGTCATCCCGGGCGTAGCCCTTCTCCTACTTGCGCGCGAGGCCGGAAGCCAACTTCCCTCCTGGAGGCACCGCGCCTACGCGCTTGCCGTTGCATCAGCAGTGCTAATCGTGCTTGCTTACGCGCTTGTTGCATTGGAAGCAATGCACTTGCCCAGCGGAAAGTTCCTGTCAACCCTCAACCCTTTCACCCGGCTTGAGATGCCGGTCGTTGAAAGCGTCTCCGAGCACAGGCCGGCTACGTGGGCCTCGTTCTTCTACGAGTACGGTACACTTACCTTTCTTGGTCTCTTCGGATTCTTCTTCATACTTCGTCGTCTTCGCAACACGGACATTTTCCTCACGCTCGCTGCTCTTACCTCCCTCTACTTCTCTGGGTCCCTCGTTCGACTGACTCTGATACTTGCGCCAGCGTTCTCTGTCCTAGCAGGAATCGCAACCGTCGAGATGGCCAAGCCCGCCGTTGACATACTTCGTCAGGCGGTCATATTCCCGAAGAGGAGGATACCAGGCCTCGCTAGGATTGGCAGGGAGTTTGGCCTCGCCATACTCCTCATCCTAGTGATTGCGATCATGCCTTCCTTCTCGAGAGCAGTCGCTGCCGCGTATGCGCCGGCGACGATCGCGACGTCCAGCATTCCTCTGATTCCAACCGAAGGCGCCAAGTACGAGGACTGGCTTGAGGCGCTTGCTTGGATACACGACAACACGCCTGAGTCAGCTGTGGTCATGGCTTGGTGGGACTATGGTTACTGGATCACGGCGCTCGCCGATCGTAGAACCTTGGCCGACAACGGAACACAGAACACGACGCAGATCGCCATGATCGCGCAGATGTTCATGCGGAATGAGACGATGGCCATTCCGATGATGCAGAGATACGATGTCTCCTACGTAGCGGTCTTCGTCACGTACGCGCGCACAGAAGCGCAGACCAGCCCGACATTCCTTGGCGCTGGCGAAGATGGCAAATGGTACTGGATGGTCCGCATTGCCAACCAGACAAGTTACGGTGATCAGACGATTCTATTTCAAGAAAGAAGAGCGGAGAATCAGGTCACCTACACTCGCATACTGAAGATCGGAGACAAGGTTGTTTCCAATGAGTCGATCTCGTCTGGACAGAAGCTCGAAGACAACTCCGTGCTGGGCTTCATGATCAACACGGGCTTGAAACTCTCCTCAGCGACCTCAGACTATTTCGAAAACGTGTTCACTTCATCGAACAACTTCGTCCTCGTGTACAAGGTGCTCTACCCCGCAACCACCGTCGTGACCCTTGACGTGGACAATAATAGGGTGAAGTACGGCGAAAGCGTGCACATCTCGGGGAGTGTCACTGACAGTGAAGGAAAACCATACAAGACGGGAACAGTGACGCTGCGAGATTCGGTGAAAGAGGAAACCGGCGACATCGCAGTCGTTGATATTGTTGATGGAAGATTCGGTTACGACTGGACACCGACTGCCGGGAATCATTCTTTGACCGCGCGTTGGACCGGAGTGAGAGCAGTATCTCGGTCCGCTGTGAGCAACCCCGTGTTCGTGAATGTCGAACCTATACCGGTCGTGTTGTCGATGTCCCTTTCGAGCTACAACATCACGATCGGACAGAATGTGACGGTCTCGCTGCGACTGTCTGAGAAGCTCTCGAATGGCACATTCACGATACGATACAGTCTGAATAATAGGACCTGGAGCGACCTTGAGCCTGTACAACCCGGAAACGGTACACTCGAGTATGCATGGAAGCCCACGACGACCGGAACTCTCTACGTTCAGGCAACATATTCGGGGTCAGGAAACTTCGGACCTGCCGCCACCAGAGTAGTGCTACTACACGTGAAAGCAGCGGATTGAACGCCTACGGAACCGCCTGCTCCGTTCTCTGCCGCAGCCTGGCGTATTTGTCAGCTGGAGAAAACTTGGGCGGGTGCGCAATCATCGTCTCAGCGTCACAGCTGGGGCATCTGTCCTTGAGGGTATATCGGCCGCACTCTAGGCATCTGCGTATCTGCCACTTCAACTGACCCTGCGCCCTTCGCCGCCTAAGCTCTTCAACGTATTAGTCGCCTCATCAACCGCCGAATTGAGCAAAGCCTCGGCCTCGGAGTACTCTCGTGTAGTAGCTTCGATCCTGTATCTCGGCGCGCCGATTGCGTACACGCGAATGCTCGCTCCCTTGGGCTTCTTGACTTTCTTCACGCTGGACAGGGCAGCTCGGATAGCCTCGATCCCCTCAGGCCCAGTGCAGGTAAGCTCAATCGTCGCTGTGAGGGATGCCTTCTCCAGTTTGACTTTGCTCTTCGACACTTCAGCAAGTGCCGCAGCCCAGTCAGTGGGTACGCCCAGTTTTGTGAACACCTCTTCACCTTCTTCGACGGCCTCTTGGAATGCTTCGTACGGGTTCTCAAGCTTCTCGTACAGAAGCATGCGAATCTTCTCAGTCGTCTCCGGGTCAGCCTTTAGCCGTTCGGAGGCCCCTTTGATTATCGAATCGGCTTTCTTCCCTCTTTTCCATTCGAGCATCTTGTCCGTCTTTTCTCGACCGGTAACCCGGCGAAGCGACAGGTCAACCTGCCCACGTTCGCGATCTACCCGCAGAACTTTCAAAACGAGCTTCTGTCCTTCACGGACATGCTCGCGAATGTTCTTGACCCAAGTGGTTGAAATCTCTGAGATGTGGATGAGCCCCTCAAGTCCTTCGTACTCGTCCAACCTCACGTAGGCGCCGTAGTCGACGACTCGCTTCACCGTCGCAATCGCGAGGTCCCCAACATCTGGGTAGCTCGGGACAGACAAGACATCAGGACTCCTATCTTGACCCGTACAGGTCAACCGAGGATCTGCGTGACCTCACCTTTGATCTTCGCCTTTCCCCCTTGTGTCTCAACCAAGATGTCTTCGCAGACGCTGCATTTGACTTGCACAGCAGCCCGGTCAAAGACCACCTGCTCGTTCCCACATTTCGTGCACTTCACCTTCAAGAAGCTGCTACCAGGCTTGGGAATCGACTCTTTCCTGACCATATTCCGTTTCACGCTCCGACCTCAAGCTTGCGAAGGCGTATCCCAAGCCTGTAGACGGTCTGGTTGCATTTCTTGCAGGTCAGTCGTAGTAGCTGTTTCTTGGTAGTCTTGGCTGTCCGTTTCAGTTCAGGCCATTTCTGGCCGCCGTACCCGTGCTTTTCGCGTTCGTGGCGTCTTGCACCGGCTGAGAGAGCGCGCTCCTTGCCCTTCTTGTAGACGGACACACCGTGCTCTGTGTGGATCCTGCATTTCGGGCAGTAAGTTGTGACAGCTTTCGGGAACTTCATCGCAAAGTCACGCGGTGCCTAACCCCAACACGCGTCGTATTTATTAGTTCCTCGGAGCGTGCGTACCTTTCCGAAAGCGACAATCTTGGATTCCGAGAACGCGGCGCAGCAGTCTTCCAGCCAATGGTAATCGGTAACAATCGCGAACTCGACGCACCGGAAAGATTCTTGACCAAATACGCTTGCATGAGCATCAGGTGATTGTATCCGTTGATCTGATGAATTGAACTCCTTTCTCCACCATGATATCCAATGCCTCGGATAGATGACCTGGCGGCGAGTCGATGGCTCTTGTGAGGTCTACAGGCACGACTACTTCAAAACCCAGATCGATACCATCATTGGCCGAATGATGGACGCAGTAGTCCAGCGCGAGTCCGCAGAGGAAGATTCGCTTCTTCCCTAGTGTC